>JAAYAS010000229.1 GCA_012719255.1 Microbacteriaceae bacterium
CGGCGAGCGAGAACTTGCGTCGCACGGGTTCCTCTTTCTCGGTGCAGTGTCCCGGCGCTCCAGCGGCCGGGGGACGCGCGAGTGCGTCGTCGATCCGCGACTCTCCGCGCGGTCGGCGACCGGCCGGGGTGCCGCAGGTGACGCAGGGGTGAACGGAAGCTGACGCGGAGGCCGTTCGGCCCCGATCCGCGTGAGCCACTGGTGGCGGTGGTTCAACTCCACCGATCCGTCCGGGTGTCGCGGTGGCGGCTACCGGCTCGCTCGCGGCGACTCCAGCACCTCGGCGCACCGGCTCAGGGTCGCGGCCGAGCAGGCGGAGCACCATGAAGACCGCGAACACGATGATGGTGTGAGGGAACGCGGGCGGCCGGCGACTACCCTCGAGCCATGACCCTCGAGCCGGCGCCCCGTCGACGACGCATGCCGGTGCGGCGCGCGCTCAGCCGCATCCTCTTCGCCGCGACGCCGTGGCGGCTCGTTCGCGAATCGCCCCCGGTCAGCGGCTCGCGGCTGCTCATCGGCGCCCCGCACACCTCGAACCTCGACTTCGTGCTCATGCTCGGCATCGCCTGGGATGCGGGGCTGCCGATCCGCTGGCTCGGCAAGCAGGAGCTCTTCCGCGGCCTCGGCGGGCCGATCATGCGCGCCCTCGGCGGCATCCCCGTCGACCGCGCCGACCCGGCCGGCCTCGTCGACGACGTCATCGCGATGGCCCGCCGGGAGCCCGGCTTCGCCCTCGTGGTCACTCCCGACGGCACCCGCACCTCCACCCGCTGGCGCTCGGGCTTCTACCGCATCGCCCGCGGCGCCGGGCTGCCCGTGACCCTCGGATTCGTCGATCGGCCCACCCGAACGACCGGGCTCGGGCCCACCATCCGGCTCAGCGGCGACGTGGCCGCCGACATGCGCCGCATCCGCGAGTTCTACGCCGACAAGTCGGGCGTGCGCCCCGAGCGGCGCACCGAGCCGCGGCTGGCGGACGAGACCGTCGACCTCGGCTGACCCCGACCCGGGGCGGCGCCGCCCCGTCGGCGACCGATACCGGGGGAGGGGACGTCGCGCGACCACCGGGGCTGTCGACGGCCCCGGCCGCCGACGCAGGCTTCGAGGGTGATTACGACTCCTCCGACTCCCGCCCCCCCGGCGCCTCCGGGCGCATCGCCCTGCTCGACGTGCTGCGCGGCTTCGCTGTGTGCGGCATCCTGCTCGTCAACGTCCCGCCCCTGTGGCGCCTCACCGGCTACGCCGTCGACGGCGACTCGGTCGTCGCGCTGCCGGTGCGCGAGTGGCTCGACCTGCTCGTGCAGGGCCGATTCTTCCCGCTGTTCAGCCTCCTGTTCGGCATCGGCTTCGGGCTCATGCTCGCCTCGGCCCGCCGCCGCGCCGCGCGACCCCGCGTCGTGCTGCTGCGCCGGTTCGCCGCGCTCGGCGCGCTCGGCGTCGTGCACCAGCTGCTGCAGCCCGGCGAGGCGCTGCTGCCGTACGCGGTGGTCGCCATCGCGGTGCTGCTGCCGATGACCCTGCTCCCCGCGCGGGCGCAGCTGCCGGTGGCGGCGATCGGCGGACTCGCGCTGACGGTCGCCGGCGTCGCGCTCGACGGCTCCATCGCGCTCGTGCCGGGGCTGTTCCTCGCGGGCTTCGCGATCGCGCTCGCCGACCTGCCGCGCCGCGCGCAGGCGCATCC
>JAAYAS010000021.1 GCA_012719255.1 Microbacteriaceae bacterium
CCGGCGAGCAGCTCGGCGTCGAGCGCGGCGGCGGTCACGCACGCCGCGGTCGGCGGCGTGAGCCCGAGCACGCCCTCCGGCATCCAGTCGATGCCCGCGGCCCGCAGCCGCAGCACCGTGAGCCCGAGCGCGAGATCGTCGAGCAGCTCCGCCCCGACCTCGATCGCGCCCGCGTCGACGACCTCGATCGACGTCATCCGAACTGCACCGCCCGCTCGACGCCGATCACGGCGCCCGCCGTCTCGTAGAGCGCCCGCACGCTGCCGGCGTGCACCCCGAGCGCCGCCACCTCGAGCTGCAGCGACGCCCGTGCGAGCTCGTAGACGAGCTTCGCGCTCCCCCGCCACTCGTCGACGGTCGCCGCGGCGACCTCGCCGGCGTGCCGGTCGTCGATCACCGCGCGCAGCACCTCGGCCTCGATCGCGAGCCGGTCGACGCGCTCGGCGATCGCCTCGAGCACCGCCCGGTCGATGCCCGTGATCCGCCCCCGGTCCGGGTCGAACAGGTCCAGCATCCTCCGCTCCTCCCCCGCCGAGCCGCTCGGCGACGGGGGGCATGGTGCCCGACCGGGGCGGACGGCGCCCCCAGCCCGGCGCCGATCTGTGGACGGTGCGCCGTCCACAGGCGGGATGCGCGCACGCGCCGGTCGCCCGGATGCGCGAGAATGCCCCTCATGGCGAACAACGGCGCGACCCCCGTCCTGCGCATCTGCTTCGTGTGCACCGGCAACATCTGCCGCTCGCCGATGGCCGAGGTGATCCTCCGCGATCTCGCCGAGCGGCGCGGGCTCGGCGACGACCTCCGCATCGCCTCGGCCGGCACCGGCGAGTGGCACGTCGGCGAGAAGGCCGACCCCCGCACCCGCGACGCGCTCGCCCGCGTCGGCCGCAGCGGCGAGGCACACCGGGCCCGGCAGTTCGACCCCGAGGACTTCGACGAGTACGACCTCGTCATCACCTTCGACCGCAGCCAGCGCCGCATCCTCCACACCTGGGCCGACACCGACGCGCAGCGCGCCCTCGTGCATCCGCTGCTCGGCTTCGACCCCGACCCGGCGTCGGGCACCGAGGTGCCCGATCCCTACTATGGGGATGACGAGCTGTTCGACAAGGTGCGCGACGTCATCGAGCGCGCCTGCGAGCACCTGCTCGACCAGCTCGAGCCGGTGGTGCGCGCCGCCCGCGACTCCCGCGGCCGCCGCTAGACCCGAGCCCGCCGCCCGCCAGCCAGCCCGCCGACGAACGAACGAACGAACGGACCCGCACATGAGCCCCCTGCCCCCGCAACGCATCAGCCCGCTCGACAACCGCTACTTCGCGGCCGTCGCGCCGATCGGCGAGCACCTCAGCGAGGCCGCGCTCAACCGCGCCCGCACCGAGGTCGAGATCGAGTGGCTCATCCAGCTCACCGACCGCGGCATGTTCGGCACCGAGCCGCTGAGCGCCGAGCAGCAGGCGGCCCTGCGGCGGGTCGTCGCCGACTTCGGGCAGGAGGCGATCGACGAGCTCGCCGGCATCGAGGCGACCACCCGCCACGATGTGAAGGCCGTCGAGTACTACGTGCGCGCCCGACTGCGCGAGCTCGGCCTCGAGGCGATCGAGGAGCTCACCCACTTCGGCTGCACCTCGGAGGACATCAACAACACCGCCTACGCGATCACGATCCGCGCGGCGATCGACGAGGTCTGGCTGCCCGCCGCATCCGCCCTCGTCGACGAGATCGCCGAGCTCGCCCGCGCCCAGCGCGACCAGCCGCTGCTCTCGCTCACGCACGGCCAGCCGGCCACCCCGACGACGCTCGGCAAGGAGCTCGCCGTCGTCGCCCACCGCCTGCGCCGCCAGCTGCGCCGCATCGAGCAGCAGGAGTACCTCGGCAAGTGGGCCGGCGCCACCGGCAACTTCGCCGCGCACGTCGCCGTCGACCCCGGCACCGACTGGGAGGCGCTCGCCGAGGAGTTCACCGGCCGCCTCGGGCTCGTGTGGAACCCGCTCACCACGCAGATCGAGTCGCACGACTGGCAGGCCGAGCTCTACGGCGCCGTCGCGCACTTCAACCGCATCCTGCACAACTTCTGCTCCGACGTATGGCTCTACATCATGCGCGGCGTGTTCCGGCAGATCCCGCAGCCCGGCGCGACCGGCTCGTCGACGATGCCGCACAAGATCAACCCGATCCGCTTCGAGAACGCCGAGTCGAACCTCGAGCTGTCGAACGCCGTGCTCGACTCGCTCGCGCAGACCCTCGTCACCTCGCGGATGCAGCGCGACCTCACCGACTCGTCGTCGCAGCGGAACATCGGCCTCGGCCTCGGCCACTCGCTGCTCGCGATCGACAACGCGCGCCGCGGCCTGCGCGAGCTCGACGTGAACCCCGACGCGCTCGCCGCCGAGCTCGACGGCAACTGGGAGGTGCTCGCCGAGGCGATCCAGACGGTGATCCGCGCCGAGAAGGTCGCCGGCCGCTCGAGCATCGAGGATCCCTACGCCGTGCTCAAGGAGCTCACCCGCGGCCACTCGGTCGGCCGCGACGAGCTCGTCGCGTTCGTCGACGGCCTCGACATCGGGGATGCGGCGAAGGAGCGCCTGCGCGCGCTCACCCCGGCCGACTACACCGGCCGCTCGTCGGCGCTCGTCGACCGGCTCGCGTAGTCCGCGACCGACGCGAAGGGGGCCCGTGCTCGCATCCGCGAGCACGGGCCCCCTTCGCGCGGTTCGCGCGGACGCCGGCTACAGCGTCGAGTGCGGCGCGTCCTTCTCGTCGGCCTCGCCGTCCTCGTCCTGCTGCTCGAAGCGGTCGAGGTAGACGGGCACGTCGGGGTTCGGCTTGTAGCCGAGCAGCAGCAGCGCGAGGATGAGCAGCACCACGACGATCGCCGCGCCGCCGAGCACGAGCGCGAGCGTCCAGTTCTTCACCGTGTAGACGACGATGAAGAACACGAACAGTCCGCACACCACCGAGATCCCGACGACCTCGAACGGCTTCATCAGCGCCCGGCGGGGCGAGGGCTTGGGCTCATTCGTCACTTGCGATTCTCCTCCTGCGCGAGCTCGCGGTCGCGGCGCGACAGGGCGTTCCGCAGCGAGATCGCTTCGATGACCAACAGCACGCCGAGCACCGCGAAGTAGGCGCCGACGAATCCGACCGCCTGCACCGAGGCGGTGAGCGAGCCCTCGATCTGCTCGAGGCCGCCGTACTCCGCGTCGAGGTCGGGCGGCACGAAGGCGACGATCACGCCGAGCAGCAGCGTGAGCGCGCCCGAGAGCAGGATCTCGCTCGCGTAAAAGCGCTTGCGGCGGCAGATCGGCACGCCGGCGAGCTCGATGAGGCCGGTGATGATCGCCCAGATCGACACGGTGAGGATGAACGCCTGCGCCGTCGCCCAGTCGTGGCCGCCGGTGGCCATGAACAGCGAGAAGCCGCCGGTGACGGCGGTGAGGATCGAGCGGGCGAACACGAGCGGCCGCACCGGGTGGTTCGGGATGCCGACCGACTCGAAGCCGACGATGACGCCGGTCCACAGCAGCACCGCGCCGAAGACGGTGAACCCGAAGCGCGGGCTGTGGTCGGGCGAGAAGGTGATGACCATCGCGCCGATGAGCACGGGGATCGCGCGCAGCAGCAGCGACTTCCACAGCGAGTCGGGCAGGTGGCGGAAACGGGGGTCGGCCACCGTGTCGGTGCGGGGTTCGGTCATGCGGGGTCCTCCGGGTCGGGCGCAGGGGCCAGTCTATCCGCTGGCCGGCGCCCGACCCGCAGGGCCGGTGCCGCCCGACTAGTCGAGCGGGTGGATCGTGAACTCGATGTGCTCGATCTCCGAGCGGAAGCCGTCGGCGCCCATGTCCTCGTCCATGCACGCGCCGAAGTAGACGAGCGCCGAGTCGGACTCGGGGAAGACGTGGAAGAGGCCGTAGAACGGGTAGTCGCTGTCGGCCGACGAGGTGAACCGCATGAACGCGAACTCGACCTCCTCGCCGTTCGTGTCGGTGAGGGTGATCTCGCCGAGGTCCTCGTAGCCGGTGCCGTCGGTGCCGAGGCTGTCCTCGTAGCTGTCGGCGATCTGGTCGCGGATGTCGCGGTCCTCCTCGTAGTCGAGGAAGTCGGTCGAGTAGTTCGCGCCGAGCATGCACGCGTCGCTGCTGAGGAAGTCGCCGCGGCTCAGGCTGATGCTCGACTCGGAGCCGTAGCCCGAGTCCTCCCAGTCGCCGCCGCCGGTGTGGGCGAGCGTGACCCGGTCGACGCCGGTCTTCGAGTCGAGCGCGTACTTCGCGCCGCCGCCGAAGAGCGCCATGCCGCCCCAGATCGCGCCGATGACGAGCGCGAGCGCCGCGACGCCCGCGACGATCCACACCCAGGGCGCGACGCCCTTCTTCGGGCCGCCGGGGCCGCCGGGCCGCTGGCCCTGCTGCGGGGCGTAGCCGCCGTAGCCGGGCTGCTGCTGGCCGTAGCCCTGCTGGCCCGCACCCTGCTGGCCGTAGCCCTGACCCGGCTGCCCCGGCTGCTGGCCGTAGCCGGGCTGCTGCCCGTACCACTGCTGACCGCCGTAGCCCTGGCCGGCGCCCTGCTGGCCGTACCCCGGCTGCTGCTGGCCGTAGCCGGGCTGCCCGCCCTGCTGCTGGCCGTAGCCGGGCTGCCCGCCCTGCTGCTGGCCGCCGCCGTACGAGCCGTAGTCGCCGTAGCCCGGCTGCGCGCCCGGCTGCTGGCCGTAGCCCGGCGTCGAGGCGCCGTAGCCGCTCGCCGAGCGCGGGTCGTCGCCCGGCTGCTGGCCGTAGCCGCCCTGTCCGGGGCCGGCGGGCGGGAACTGGTTCGACATGCGGTGCCTCTTCTCTCGGGTCGGGCGTCGGTGCTCGGATGCGTCGGGCCGGGATGCGCGGATCGATCGCCGGCATCGGGCCCGGACGCCGCCTATCCTCGCATGATGCCGTTGCCGCGGGGCGACGCGCCTCCGCCGCGGGGATCGCGCGCGTGGGCCGCGGCGACGATCCGGGCTCCGCCGTCGGGGCGTCGGAGCGCCGCGCGCCGGCTCAGGCCGCGATGTCGAGCCGCACCTCGACGCCGCCGAGCACGTCGTTCATCCGCACCGCCGAGACGTCGCCGCCCTCCTCGCAGATCAGCGACACGATGAGGTAGTGGTGCGAGCCGACGAACGCCCGCGAGGCCGTCGCGGCGATGAGGCCGTCGGCGCGCTGCTGCGGCAGGTGCAGCAGCTCGAGCGTCTCGTCGTGATCGGTGCGCACGCGCACGCGGTCGCCGTCGGCCGAGGGCAGGCCGGCCGCGGCGAGCACCGCGCGGGTGGCGGTGAGGTCGGTCATCGCCGCCGAGAGGTCGATCGATCCCGGCGTCACCGACCCCACCTGCCAGGTGAGCACGCAGATCGCCGAGCCGTCGTCGGGCGTGCTCGCGTACTGGGGACCGCGCCCGGCGGCCGGCTCGCCCTCCTCGATGAGCTCCCACTCGGGCTGCTCGCCGGCGAGCCCGACGGCGGGGGCGTCGCCGAGACGGAGCGCGGCGTCGAGGCCGAGGTCGGGCCGCATCCGCTCGAACCCGAGCCAGAACGCGAACCAGACGACGAGCGCGAAGACGACCGCCCCGACGCCGAGCGCGACGAGCGCCCCGGGGCGGGGGCGCTCGGACTCGGCGCCGGCGCGCCGCAGCCAGCGGCTGCGCTCGGCGGTGCGGATGCGGGCCACCGGCGGCCGGATCAGCCCGCGACGACGACCGCGAGGGTCGCCGGGGCGCCGTCGACGCCCTCGAGGAGGTCGAGGCGGAGCCGGTCGTCGGTCGTGCCGTCGAGCACGCGCCGGAGGCGGATCGCGGCGGAGTCGGTGCGGATGGTCGTGATGCCGTCGTCGGTCGAGAGGTCGACGAGGGTCGCCTGCGGGGCGCGCGCCATGGTGCCGGTGCCGCGCACGCGCACCGGGTTCGGCAGCGGCTCATCGGCGCCGTCGGCGAAGCCGTCGGCCTCGCGACCGCCGGTGAAGATCGCCGCCGCGAGCGCCGCGACGTAGACGGGGTCGGCCGCCGCGTCGTAGACCCAGCGGTCGCCGAGCACCGAGTGCTGCATCTCGGTGACGAGGTAGCGGCCGGCGTCGCGCATCGGGGCGCCGCGGTAGGTGAGCGGCACCTGGTAGACGGTGCCGTCGGCGCCGCGCACGAAGTGCGTCTCGATGCCGACCTCGCCGTAGGGGTCGTCGAAGCGGTACGCCCCGAGCACTTCGAGCGGGCCCTCGGCGGCGCGGAACCACGGCTGCCGGGGCAGCCACTTCTCGATGAGCTCGGGCTTGGTCGGTGACAGCTGCGCGTCGTGGATGATCGCCATGCCCACGAGTATGGCCGCTCGCCCTGGGCGCGCGCGAGCGGCCCGTCCCGGGTCGAGTCAGCCGAGCAGCTCGGCGGCGCCGCGCACGAGCGCGACGAGGCCGCCGAGCGCGGCGATCGTCATCGCGAGCCGGGCGGCGAGCTCGGGGCTCGCCCGGCGGGCGGCGAGGCGGCCGAGGAGCACGCCGACGGCGACGGCGCCGACCGCGATGAGCAGCGTCCACCACGGCGGCGGCGCCGCGGCGAAGCCGGTCGCGCCGAGCAGCAGCTTCGCGGCGACCGAGAGCGCCCCCATGCCGAGGAAGATCGGCTGCAGCGTCGCGCCGAAGCCGGGCTGCCGCCAGCCGTCGATGCGCGAGAAGACGACCAGCGCGGGCGCGGCGATGCCGGCGGTGGTGTTGAAGAGCCCGCCGATCGCGCCGGCGACGCCGATGCCGGCGGGATGCGCGCGGCCCTCGCCGCGCACCCGCGCGAGGGTGACGGCGAGGGCGATGAGCACGACCCCGCCGATGATGATCTGCAACCAGGCCGCCGAGAGCTCCCGCACGAGCAGGGCGCCGGCGAGGGCGCCGGGCACGGCGGCGGCGAGGACGATGCCGGCCCGCCGCCAGTCGATCTCGCGGCGCCGCACGACGGTGAGCGTCGTCGCCGAGATGATCGTGACGATGTTCGTGGCGAGCACGCCGATCGAGGGGCCGAGCAGCAGCGCGAGCGTCGGCGCGACGACGAGGCCGACGCCGGCGCCCGAGACGCGCTGCAGCGTCGAGCCGACGATGATCGCGATGACCGCGAAGGCGAGGATGCCGGGGTCGAGCGTCACCGCGTCACCGCGTCGGCCGCTCGTCGGCATCCGGCCCGGCGTCGGCCCGCGCCGGCGGCGGAGGCGGCGGAGGCGGGGGCAGAGGCGGCGCGACGGGCGCAGCG
>JAAYAS010000230.1 GCA_012719255.1 Microbacteriaceae bacterium
GTCGCCGACACCGGGATGATCGCCTCCCACTCGCGCAGCTCGCTCACGGCGAGCAGCTGCTGCGCCACCGCGGGGCGCGACACCGCGTCGATCTTGGTGACGATGGCGACCTTCTTGGCGCGCGGGAACGCGTCGAGCTGCTCGTTGATGAACCGGTCACCGGGCCCGATCCTCTCGTCGGCGGGCACGCAGAACCCGATCACGTCGACGTCGCCGAGGATCGAGGTGACGACCGCGTTGAGCCGTTCGCCCAGCAGGGTGCGCGGGCGGTGGATGCCGGGGGTGTCGACGATCACGAGCTGCCCGGCCTCGATGTGCACGATGCCGCGGATCGCCGAGCGCGTCGTCTGGGGCTTTGGCGAGGTTATCGCCACCTTCTCCCCCACGAGCGCGTTCGTGAGCGTCGACTTGCCGACGTTCGGGCGGCCGACGAAGGTGACGAAGCCGGCGCGGTAGTCGGGCGCCGCCTCCTGCGGGGCGGCGGCGTCGTCGGTGCGGTCGGGCTCGGTCATGCTCTGGTCCGTTCTCGGGGCGGGATGCGGGGCTCAGCGGCGCGGTGCGCGGCGGTCGTCGAGGGCGTGCTCGAGCGAGTCGACGAGCGGCGCGTCGAGGCCGTCCTCGCCGTCGGCGCCCTCGGACACCGGGCGCACGCGCACGGTGGTGATGCGGCCGCGGCGGCCGACCCGCTCGGCGACGAGCTCGAGGCCGTTCGTGACGACCGAGTCGCCGGCCTCGGGGATCTTGCCGAGCTCCTTCGCGAGCAGGCCGCCGACCGAGTCGACGTCGTCGTACTCGAGCTCGATGTCGAAGAACTCGCCGAGCTCGCCGGTCGGCGTGCGCGAGGGCACGCGCAGCGCGCCGTCGTCGAGCAGCTCGACCGCGTCGGCGTTGCGGTCGTACTCGTCGGAGATGTCGCCGACGAGCTCCTCGATGAGGTCCTCGATCGTCGCGAGCCCGGCGACGCCGCCGTACTCGTCGACGACGATCGCGAAGTGCGTGCTCTCGCGCCGCATCCGGCGCAGCAGCGCGTCGGCGGCCATCGACTCGGGCACGAACTCGGCCGGCCGCACGAAGCCGGCCACCGGCAGATCGCCGTCGACGCCGCTCACGAGCAGCGCCTTCGCGAGGTCCTTCTGGTAGACGATGCCGCGCACGTCGTCGCCGTCGCGGCCGATCACCGGCGCGCGCGACATGCCGGCGTCGAGCAGCTCGCGGATCGCCTCGCGCACGGTGCGCTCGGCGTCGACCGAGATCATGTCGGTGCGGGCGACCATCACCTCGCGGACGTACCGGTCGCCGAACGCGAACACCGAGTGGATGAGCTCGCGGTCGTCCTCGTCGAGCACCTCGAGCTCGGCGGCCTCGTCGACGAGCGAGAGCAGCTGCTCCTCGCTCGTCACCGAGTCGGAGCGGGCCGGACGGCCGGGGGTGATCGTGTCGCCGATCGACACGAGCAGGTCGGCGACCGGGCCGATCGACAGCCGCACGCCGCGCACGAGCCCGGCGAGCGCCTTCACCGTGCCGCGGGGCCGGGCGCGGCCGATCGAGCGCGGGCTCGACCCGATGAGCACGAAGCCGACGACGAGCATCACGCCGACGGCGACCGCGAACGCGACCCAGTCGCGCTCGAAGGTGCGGGCGAAGGCGAGCGCGACGAGCACCGCCGCGATCGTCTCGAGCCCGAGCCGGGCGAACGAGAGCGCCGAGGCGTGCGCCTCGGCGTCGTCGGCGATGCGCCGCAGCCCGCCGGGGCGGCGCGACTCGTCGGCGAGCTCCTCGAGCTCGGCGCGCGAGAGCACGCCGAGCGCGGCCTCCGCGGCGGCGACGAGCGCCGCGACGAGCACGAGCCCGACGACGCCGAGCGCGATCCCGAGCCAGATCATCGGCGGCCCCGCTCGCGCTCGGCCATCGCGAAGCCGATGAGGAGGTCGCGCTGCAGGTCGAACATCTCCTTGTGCTCCTCCGGCTCGGCGTGGTCGAAGCCGAGCAGGTGGAGCGTGCCGTGGGCGACGAGCAGCAGGATCTCGTCCATCGTCGAGTGCCCGGCGGCGCGCGCCTGCTCCTCGGCGACCTGCGGGCAGACGACGACGTCGCCGAGGAGGCCAGGCGGGGTGCGCCGCTCGATCGAGCCGGGGCGCAGCTCGTCCATCGGGAACGAGAGCACGTCGGTCGGGCCGGGCTCGTCCATCCACTGCACGTGGAGCTCCTCCATCGGCCCGACGTCGACGAGCACGATGTTGAGGTCGGCGTCGGGGTGGATGCGCAGCTCGTCGAGCACGTGCGTCGCGAGCCGCAGCAGGCGCGCCTCGTCGACGTCGTGGTTCGACTCGTTGTTGATCTCGATGCTCATCGTCGGCCTCCCTGACCGCTGCCGTCGCTCCCGCCGCGGGCGCGGTCGCCGTGCCGGGCGCCGCGCGCGTGCTCGTGCGCATCCCATTCGCCGTAGGCGTCGACGATCTCGCCGACGAGGCTGTGCCGCACGACGTCGGCGCTCGTGAGCTCGGCGAAGTGGATGTCGTCGATCGCCGAGAGCACCCGGCGCGCCTGCCGCAGGCCCGACACGCCGCCGGGCAGGTCGACCTGCGTGATGTCGCCGGTGACGACCATCCGCGAGCCGAAGCCGAGGCGGGTGAGGAACATCCGCATCAGCTCGGGCGTGGTGTTCTGCGCCTCGTCGAGGATGACGAAGGCGTCGTTGAGCGCGCGGCCGCGCATGTACGCGAGCGGCGCGACCTCGACGACGTTCGAGGCCATGAGCTTCACGACGAGGTCGGGCTCGAGCATCTCCTGCAGCGCGTCGAACAGCGGCCGGAGGTAGGGGTCGATCTTCTCGTTGAGCGTGCCGGGCAGGAAGCCCAGCCGCTCCCCCGCCTCGACAGCGGGCCGCGTGAGCACGAGCCGCGCGA
>JAAYAS010000231.1 GCA_012719255.1 Microbacteriaceae bacterium
ATCCGGGCACGGCCCCGCCGCCCCGGCCGCGGCGCCCCGCATCCCGCCGCGCCGCCCGCGCCCCACCGGCGCGGGCGGCGCGGCCGTCCGGCTCCTGCGCCGCGTCGGCGCGACTAGGATGCGGAGCACCGGAGCGGACGGCGAGGAGGGGCGGATGAGCACTCCCCCAGCGCGCCCGCGCGGCGCTGTGATCGCCGAGGCGTGGCGGGCGGCGGGCATCGACGCGCCCGAGCTCGTGAACCGGTCGGGTCTGCCCCTCGCGCGCACGTCGAAGCGGCTGCTCGATCCGCTGGTGATCCGCCCGCGACTGCGCCGCAACCTCGCCGCGGCGCTGCTCACCGACGCCGACGCCGCCGAGCTGCGGGCGCTGCTCGTCGACGCCCGGCCGCGGCTCGAGCGCGCCTCGCGCTGGTACGCACTGCTGCGCGCCGAGCGCGCCGCGCGCGGCATCACCGCCGGCGATCCGCAGGAGCTCTACTTCCCGCTCGCGCACGAGCTCGCGGTCGCGCACGGCGAGCCGGGTCCGGATGCGGCGCTCGCCTGCGCGGAGGCGCTCGCCGAGCTGCACGGCGACGGCGCCGATCCGCTCGAGGCGGTGCGCGCGCGGCTCGCCGATGCGGCGGTCGCGACGCGGATCCGCGAGCGCTGGGCCGCGGCCTGGCTGGATGCGGAGGATGCGGGCGGTGCCCGGAGCCCGGGCGCCGGGGCCGGTGGCGTCGTGGCCGGTGCCCTCGGAGCCGGTGACGCCGGGGCCAGCACCCTCGGAACCGGCGCCGCCGTGGCCAGTGCACCCAGGGCCGGTGCGAGCGAAGCCGCCACCGCGACCGCCCTCGGCGCGCGCATCGCCGCCGCGCTCGCCGATCCCGACGGCGCGCCGCTCGCGCCCCTCCTCGACGACCCCGACGCCGCCGGGCTCGGCACCGCCCTGCGCCGCGCGCCCGGGCTCGTGCCGCAGCTGCTCGCCGGCGCCGGCCGGCCGCATCCCGACCTGCGGCTCGCCGCCGACGACCCGCTGCACCCGCCTGCGCTCGTCGGGCGCGGCCGGCTGCCGCTCGAGCGCACGCTCGAGCAGCGCCTGCGCGCCGCGGTGCGCCGCCGCCGCGAGCTCGGCGAGCCGGTCGACGCCGACGAGCTCATCGACGACGAGGCCGAGCGGGCGCTCCACGGCTACGGCCTCGCCGAGCCGGAGGCGCGGGCGCTGCTCACGATCGGCGTCGTGCTCGCCGCCCGACTCGACCCCCTCGACCGCACCGGCGCCCGCCCGCCCGGGTTCGCCGGCCGGCTGCAGGCCCGCGCCCGCAAGGAGGCCTACGTGTCGCACCTGCGCCGCGAGCTCGCCGCCGGCGCCGCGATCCACCCGCGCCAGCAGGGCGTCGTCGACGACCTCGCCGAGTTCTGGCGGCCCTGGCTCACCCGCCTGTGGGTGCGCCTGCACGGCCGCGACCTCACCGGCGAGGGGCTCGGCGACGAGCCCGCCGAGCTGCTCGCCGGCATCCTCCGCTCGGTGCTGCTCGACCACCGGCAGCGCATCCGCGGCGCCCTCGAACGGGAGGCAGCATGACCTGGACGCTCCACGACGGCCTGCCGGTGCTCGGCGCACCGCTCGATCTCGCGCCGCCGCTCGTCGCCGCCGTCGAGGCGCGCGGCGCCGTGCTCGAGTGGCCGTTCGACGCGCCCGCCGGGGCGACGCCGACGATCACCGTCACCGATCCGCTCGAGGCCGACTGGCTCTGGCGGCTCGTCGGCGAACGGGCGCACGCCGCGCTGCACGCGCCGGCCGCGGATGCCCCGGCGATCGCCGACCGGGCGGATGCCGAGCCCGCCGGCGCCTCGGCCGTCGACGCTGCCGCACCGGACTGGGATGCGCCGCTCGTCCTCGCGCTGCGGCGTCTCGCGCACGGACTGTGGGCGCGCGCCTGGTGGCCGACCAGCCCGCACGACGGCATCGCGCCGCTCGAGCGCGCCGTGCTCGACGCCGAGCTGCGCGAGCTCGCCGAGTCGCTCGAGGGCATCGTCGATGCGGACGCGCTTCCGAGACTCGCCGGCGGGTCCGACGACGATCGCCCGCCCGCGGCCTCGCCGCGCCGTGCCGACTACGCGCTCGCCGCCGCCGGCCGCGACGACGAGGAGGTCGCGGCCCCCATCGCCGCGGGCGAGTCGCCGGTCGCCTGGCAGGGCGTGCCGGCGGGCACGATCGACGCCACCGAGCTGCCGGTGCGCTGGAGCGTCGACGCCGCGCCCGCGCCGCACCTGCGGCTGGTCGTGCGGCTCGCGCACGCCGGCGCCGACTGCGCCGGCCTGCCGGTGGCGGTCGAGCTCGACGGGATGCGGCTGGCGACCGGTGCGCTCGACGAGCGCGGGCGGGCCGAGCTCGAGCTGCCGCTCACCGCGGCCGAGGCGTGGGCGGCCGACTGGTCGGCGATGCGGGTGCGCGTCGGCGCCGAGGTCGACGAGCCCGCCGAGCTGCGCCACCGCATCCGCGCCTTCGCCCGCGCCCGCCGCGGCGCCGACGACCCGCTCGCCCTGCGCGCCGAGGCCGACGACGACTACTAGCCGCGCGAGTGGTCACCACCGGTCCGGAGCGACCCCGCCGAAGCGCGGATTGCGACCACCGGGCGCCTGCTGGAGCACCGCAGTGGTCGCGTTCCGTTCGAGGTCGCACCGAATCCGACCACCGCCCCCGTGCCGCCGCTCAAGCCCGATCCACCGGTGGTCGCATCCGGCC
>JAAYAS010000022.1 GCA_012719255.1 Microbacteriaceae bacterium
ACCCCGATGGACGGCGCCGACCTGCTCATCCTGTGGGCCGCCTCGACGACCACCCGCTCGGGCGACATCCCGCAGCCCGAGTACGACGAGGAGGGCAACGTCACCAACCAGGACGAGATCGACGCGGCCGGCGCCGAGGCGCCGAACTGGGGCACCTACCCGACGCCCGACTACGCGCTCGACCTCGTCAAGGAGGTCCCCGAGGTCGACGGCAAGTCGATGACGCTCGTCTACGACTCGCCGTACACCGACTGGCAGTACGTCGGCGACGACACCGAGATCAACATCTCGGCGCACGGCACCATGCAGCTCGCCTTCCCCGGCGAGTACGACGACGACGCGCAGGCCGCGAAGGACGCCTTCGTGAAGGCCGTGCAGGAGAACGACCAGGAGACCCTGGTCGCGTTCGCCGACCAGTACCGCGAGGGCTACAACTTCACGAACATGCCGTCGGAGCCGCAGAAGACGCTCTCGAACGGCCCGTACGTGATCACCAACCTCGTCGAGAACCAGTACGTCACCCTCACCGCCCGCGACGACTACACCTGGGGCCCGGCGCCGCACTACGAGACCATCACCGTGAAGTTCATCGCCGACCCGCAGGCGCAGGTCGACGCGATCAACAACGGCGACGTCGACGTCGCCGCCGGCCAGCCGACGGTCGACCTGCTCCAGCAGCTCGAGGGCATGGACGGCGTCGAGTACGCCTCGAGCCTCGAGGGCACCTACGAGCACATCGACCTGCAGGTCGCCAACGGCGGCGTCTTCGACCCGGCCACCTACGGCGGCGACGCCGAGACCGCGAAGCTCATCCGCCAGGCGTTCCTGCTCACCGTGCCGCGCCAGGAGATCGTCGACAAGCTCATCGTGCCGCTCGCCGACGACGCGACCGTGCGCGAGTCGAACATCTTCCTCCCCGGCTCGGACGGCTACAACACCGCGGTCGGCGAGACCGGCATCGACTTCTACGACACCTCGGACCCCGAGGCGAACATCGAGAAGGCGAAGGAGCTGCTCGCGCAGGCCGGCGTCGAGAACCCCGAGGTGCGCATCCTCACCGCGCAGTCGAACAACCGCCGCCAGCAGGAGCTGCAGCTGATCACGCAGGCCGCCGAGAGCGCCGGCTTCACGATCGTCGACGCCTCGGCCGAGAACTGGTCGTCGGTGCTGTCGACGCAGCCGAGCTCGTACGACGCGGCCCTGTTCGGCTGGAACTCGACGAGCCTCGCCGTCGGCGAGTCGTGCCCGAACTACCAGGAGACGGGCGTGAACAACTTCTACGGGTGGTCGAGCGACCGCATCGAGGAGCTGTGCACCGAGCTCGGCCAGACGGTCGACGCCGACCGTCAGACCGAGATCCTCGTCGAGATCGAGAAGATCTCGTACGAGGAGGCCTGGGGCCTGCCGATCTTCCAGTTCCCCGGTGTGGTCGCCTGGAGCGACCAGGTGACCGGCGTCGAGCCCGGCTTCCTCTCGCCGAGCTTCTTCTGGAACGCGTCGAGCTGGGCTCCCGCGGCCGAGTAGCCGACTCCTGACCGCCGAGGGCGGAGGGCGCACGTGGATCCACGACGCCCGCCGCCCTCCGGCGGACGCGCCGTCGGCCACAAGCCGGCTCCCGCCAGCCAGAAAGCTCACCGAACGTGATCAGATTCATCCTCCGGCGACTGTTCGTCTCGATCTTCATCCTCCTCGCGGCGCTGTTCGTCGTGTACAACCTCGTCGCGATCTCGAAGGACCCCCTCCAGGACCTCGTCGAGTCGACCGCGCCGAACAAGGCGCAGCTCATCCAGGCGCGCGTCGACCTGCTCGAGCTCGACGTGCCGCCCCCGGCGCGCTTCTTCCTCTGGCTCGGGCGCCTGTTCACCGGCGACTGGGGCGTGAACATCGCCGCCCAGGACGTCGGCGGCGTCATCGGCCCCGCCGTCGAGCAGACGCTGCTGCTCGTCACCGGCGCCACCGTGCTCGCGATCATCATCGGCGTCTCCGTCGGCGTCGCGACCGCCCTGCGCCAGTACTCGGGCTTCGACTACACCATCACCTTCTTCTCGTTCCTGCTCTACTCGCTGCCGATCTTCTTCGTCGCGGTGCTGCTCAAGCAGTACGTCGCCATCGGCTTCAACGACTTCCTCGCGGACCCCCACCTGCCGATCGGCGCCCTCGCGTTCATCGGCGTCGTGCTCGGGTTCATCTTCCAGGCCGTCATCGGCGGCGATGCGCGCCAGCGGCTGATGATCTTCGGCGGCGTCGCCGTCGGCTCGGCGCTCGTGCTCTGGCTGATGGACATCACCGACTGGTTCCGCAACCCCGGCTTCGGGATCCCGCTCATGCTCGTGCTCGGCGCCGTCGTCGTCGCCGTCGTCGCGAGCCTCTCGGTGGGCCTGCGCCACCGCCGCAACCTGCTCATCACCGGCGGCGTCGCCGCCCTCGGCGCGGTCGTCTGGTACCCGCTGCAGTTCGTGCTCACGAACCGCATCGGCTGGTGGATCGTGCCGCTCGTGGTGCTCGGCCTCGCCGTCATCGGCTGGGCGGCGGGGCGCCTGCTCGGCGGCAACGACCGCCGCATCACCGCCGGCAACGGCTTCTGGGTCGGCCTGTTCGTCGGCCTGCTGCTCATCGTCGACCGCGTGCTGCAGGTGTGGAACAACTACTACACCGCCACGAACGGCCGGCCGATCGCCACCGTCGGCTCGACGAACCCGGTGTTCGCGAACAGCGACTCGATCTGGATCGGCATGCTCGACCTGTTCACCCACCTGCTGCTGCCGACGATCGCGATCATGCTCATCTCGATCGCGGGCTACTCCCGCTACGCGCGCGGCAGCCTCCTCGAGATCATGAACCAGGACTACATCCGCACCGCCCGCGCGAAGGGCCTGCCCGAGCGCAGCGTCGTCATGCGGCACGCGATGCGCAACGCGATGATCCCGGTCACCACGATCGTCGCCGCCGACGTCGGCGCGATCGTCTCGGGCGCGATCATCACCGAGCAGATCTTCGGCTGGGTGGCGATGGGGTCGCTGTTCAGCCGCTCGCTCTCGTCGGTCGACCTCAACCCGCTCATGGCCTACATGATCGTGACCGCGGCGCTCGTGGTGATCTTCAACCTCATCGCCGACATCCTCTACTCCGTGCTCGATCCGCGAATCCGGTTGAACTGACATGACGAACGACAAGTCCCACCTCGACAACGTCGCCGACGACCCGCGCGACGTCGCCCAGCAGCTCGAGGACGAGCTCACGATCGAGCAGAAGGAGACGATCGGCCTCTCGCAGGGGCAGATCGTGCGCCGCCGGTTCTTCCGCCACAAGGGCGCGATGATCGCGCTCGGCGTGCTCATCGCGATCGTCCTGTTCGTGTTCTCGTCGGTCGGCACGATGGTGCCGATCCCGAAGCTCGAGGGCGGCTTCGGGTTCGCCCAGATCCACATCCCCGGCTGGTGGCAGTGGCACTGGAACCAGCCCTCGTCGATCGTGAACGGCGGCCACCCGACGTTCGCGAACCTCTTCGACTGGGGGCCGCACCCCTTCGGCCAGGACGAGGTCGGCAACGACATCTTCGCGCGCGTGATGCGCGGCACGCAGCAGTCGCTCATGGTGATGGTGCTCTACGGCGCGCTCGCGACGATCCTCGGCATCATCATCGGCGGCTTCGCCGGCTACTTCGGCGGCTGGCTCGACAACCTGCTGATGCGCCTCACCGACCTCTTCCTCGTCATCCCCACCCTCGTGTTCGCGGCGGTCATCGGCCAGCTCGCGGGGCAGAACCCGACGCTGCGCACCTTCGGCGCCGCCGCGCTCGGCATCATGCTCGGCCTCGTCGGCTGGATGGGGATGGCGCGCCTCGTGCGCGGCGAGTTCCTCACGCTGCGCGAGCGGGAGTTCGTCGACGCGGCGCGCGTCGCCGGCGCCTCGGACGCGCGGATCATCTTCCGCCACATCCTGCCGAACACGCTCGGCGTCGTGATCGTGTCGACGACGCTGATCATGTCGGCGGCGATCATCCTCGAGGCGAACCTCTCGTTCCTCGGCTTCGGCATCCTGCCGCCCGACATCTCGCTCGGCCAGATCGTGCACCAGTACCAGGGCGCGTTCGCGACCCGGCCGTGGCTGTTCTGGTTCCCGGCGGTGTTCGTCGTGTCCATCGCCCTCTGCATCAACTTCATCGGCGACGGCCTGCGCGACGCCTTCGATCCGCGCCAGCAGGCGCAGGCCGGCGGCAGCGTCTGGAAGCGCATCCGCAACAGCCTCCGCCGCGACCCGGTCGCCGGCGAGCGGGCCGCCGCGGAGCGGGACGCCGACGCCGCGAAGGCCGACTCGTGACGGCCGCGCTAGAGGGCCGCCACCGCGATCGGCACGACCACCGCGGCGATCGCGATCGCGATGCTCGGGATGCTCGTGCGCCGCACGACCGGCGCCGCTCCGCCGGCGGCCGCGGCGCCCGCGCCCTCGCGCTGCCGTCGCTGGTGCTCGAGCACCATGGCGGCGTCGCCCGACGGATGGCCGGGGAGCCGGCTCGTGCGCACGGCGCGGTCGCCGTCGCGGAGCAGCCGCGGGTCGCGGCCGGCCGCGCCGAGCCCGTCGAAGCGCGCCGCCGCGAGCCGATCGGGCGGCGGCGCCGCCCACACGTGCACGCGCTCGCCGTCGTCGAGCTCGAGCACGAGCCCGCGCTCGGTGCCGTAGCCGCGCAGCCGCTCGGCGGGCACCTCGACGGTGACGAGCGGATTGCGCACGACGATGCGTTCGCGCTCGACGACGAGCGCGGGCCGGCCGAGCACCGGCCAGCCGCCGAGGACGATCGCGATCGGGATGGGGGCGAGCTCCGGCAGGAGGTGCCGGGTGCCCTCCGGGATCGCGGTCCACGCGACGGCGACGGCGCTCGCGACGGCGAGCACGATGTAGAGGCAGAACGAGAAGCCCGCGCGGAGCACGGTTCGGTCGTCGGATCGGTCGGCGCGGCGCATGCCGAGAGTATTCCAGAGACGAAGGAGGCGGTCTGATGCGGACCACGTCGCGCAAGGACGACGACACCCCGATCCTCGAGGTCGAGGGCCTCGCCGTCGAGTTCTGGGTCGGCGGCGAGTGGGTCACCGCCGCCGAGGACATCACCTACACCGTGAAGCCCGGCGAGGTGCTCGCCATCGTCGGCGAATCTGGCTCGGGGAAGTCGGTGTCGTCGATGACGCTGCTCGGCCTCCTGCCGAAGAACTCGCGCACCACCGGTTCGGCGCTCCTCAACGGCACCGAGATGATCGGCGCCCCGCCGTCGACGCTGCGCCGCGCGCGCGGCAACGACATCGCGGTGATCTTCCAGGAGCCGATGACCGCGCTCAACCCGGTGCTCACGATCAGCGCGCAGATCGTCGAGGCGCTGCGCGTCCACAACCCGGCGATGACGCCGGCGGCCGCGGGGGAGCGGGCGATCGAGCTGCTCGGCCTCGTCGAGATGCCCGATCCGCGCAAGGCGTTCGACTCGTACCCGCATCAGCTCTCGGGCGGTCAGCGCCAGCGCGCGATGATCGCGCAGTCGCTGAGCTGCGACCCCGACCTGCTCATCGCCGACGAGCCGACCACGGCGCTCGACGTGACGATCCAGGCCGAGATCCTCGACCTCATGCGCTCGCTCCACGAGCGGCTCAACTCGGCGATCGTGCTCATCACGCACGACATGGGCGTCGTCGCCGACATGGCCGACCACATGATCGTGATGAAGAACGGCCGCATCGTCGAGCGCGGCACCGCGGTCGACATCTTCCACGACCCGCAGCACTGGTACACGAAGAAGCTGCTCGACTCGGTGCCGCATCTCGGCCGCGGCGACGAGGAGCACAAGCCCGCCGTCGAGTACGAGGGCGAGCCCTACCTGCGGCTCGAGCACGTCGACATCGAGTACCCGAAGCACGGCCGGGTGCCGGCGTTCAAGGCGGTCGAGGATGCGAGCTTCGAGATCTACCCCGGCGAGATCGTCGGCATCGTCGGCGAGTCGGGCTCGGGCAAGACGACGATCGCGCGCGCCGCGACGGGCCTGCTGCCGGTGGCCGCCGGCTCGATGAAGCTCGGCGGCGTCGAGCTCAACGGCATCTCGGGCCGCGCGCTCGACGAGGCCCGCAAGGACGTCGGCATCGTGTTCCAGGACCCGGGCTCGTCGCTGAACCCGCGCTGGCCCGTCGGCCAGTCGATCGGCGAGCCGCTCGTGCTCACGAAGGAGTTCGGCCGCAAGGAGGTCTCGCGGCGCGTCGAGGAGCTGCTCGACCAGGTCGAGCTGCCCCGCGGCTTCCGCAACCGCTACCCGAACGAGCTCTCCGGCGGTCAGCGGCAGCGCATCGGCATCGCCCGGGCGCTCGCCCTCGAGCCGAAGCTGCTCGTCGCCGACGAGCCCACCTCGGCGCTCGACGTGTCGGTGCAGAAGCGCGTGCTCGAGCTGCTCGTCGAGATCCAGGAGCGGCTCGGCTTCGCGGTGATGTTCGTCACGCACGACCTCGCCGTGATCGACCAGATCGCGAACCGGGTCGTCGTGATGCAGCACGGCCGCATCGTCGAGGTCGGCGCGACCGACCAGATCCTCCGCGCGCCGAACGACCCCTACACGAAGCGGCTCGTCGGCGCCGTGCCGGTGCCCGACCCGATCGAGCAGCGCGAGCGGCGGCTGACGCGCACCGAGCTCATCCGGCTCGAGGAGCTCGAGCAGCGGCGCGAGGCATGATCGCGACGCAACGGCGGGCATCGACGCGCATCGGTCGCACTCCGATACCGTGCACCGGAGTCGACCGGGGCGCGGTGTGCGCTCCGACCAACGGGTTTGAGCGGCTCCCCGCGATCCGCTAACGTCCACCGCGCGCACCGCGCCGCGCGGCGACCACCACGAAGACGACGACGACAGGCACCGAACGAACACATGGCACTGACGAGATTCCTGCTGCTGCGGTTGGTGAACTACGTGATCCTCGCGTTCATCGCGACGTCGATCGCCTATCTGCTCGCAGCCTGGCTGCTCAACCCGCAGGAGGTCATGTACCCGCCGAACACGCAGGGCGGTCGGCCGATCCCTCCCGAGGTGCAGCAGGCGTACTTCGACCTGCGCAACATCAACCCCGACGTGTCGATCTGGCAGCGGTACCTCAACTGGCTCGGCGACCTGTTCACGAAGCCGTGGGACGAGAAGTTCGGCTACACCACCGGCACCGACAAGAAGGCCGTGCTCGTCGGGCCCGAGATGGCGACCCGCATCGGCATCTCGCTGCGCCTCGTCGTGCTCGGCACCGCGCTCGGCGTGGTGCTCGGCATCGCGCTCGGCGCCTGGTCGGCGGTGAAGCGCGGCACCTTCAGCGACAAGACGATCTCGACGATCAGCTTCATCGTGCTCGCGCTGCCGACCCCGGTGGTCATCCTCATCATCCAGGGCATCAACCTCGCGATGCGCGACACGACCGGCTTCGGCCTGCCCTCGGTGAACCCGATCAACCCGCTCGCCGAGCCGGGCAGCTGGGACGCGATCAGCTACCAGATCAAGGCGATGGTGCTGCCGACGCTCGCGCTGCTGATCATGGGCGCCGCGAGCTACTCGCGTTACATGAAGGCGACGACCCTCGACGTGCTCGGCGCCGACTACCTCCGCACCGCCCGCGCGAAGGGCCTCACCCAGGGCCGGGCGATGCGCCGCCACGGCATGCGCATGGCGCTCATCCCGATGGGCCAGTACTTCGCCTTCGCCGTCGCCGGCGCGTTCGCCGGCTCGTTCTTCGTCGAGCGGCTGTTCAACTGGCAGGGCATCGGCAACTGGTCGCTCACGCAGATGCAGATCGCCGACGTCAACGGCACGGCCGCGGTCGTGCTCTACGGCGCGGTGCTCACGCTCATCGCCGCGACGCTCGCCGACTTCATCCAGGCCGTGCTCGACCCGAGGATCCGGTGACGACATGACGA
>JAAYAS010000232.1 GCA_012719255.1 Microbacteriaceae bacterium
CAGCGGGCAGATGCTCGAGTGGGCCGTGGTCCACGGTCGCAACAAGTACGGCACCCCGCGCGGTCCCGTCGAGGAGATGGTCGCCGAGGGGCGGCCGGTGCTGCTCGAGATCGACCTCGCCGGTGCGCGCCAGGTGCGTGCGGCGATGCCCGACGCGCGCTTCGTGTTCCTCGCCCCGCCGAGCTGGGACGAGCTCGTGCGCCGGCTCGTCGGTCGCGGCACCGAGGACGAGGAGGAGCGCGAGCGCAGGCTCGCGACGGCCCGTTTCGAGCTCGCCGCCGAGAGCGAGTTCGACCGCCTCATCGAGGCCGACGAGCTGCTCGAGCACGCCACCGTGCACAACGCCTTCCGCTACGGCACCCCCGCGGGGCCGATCGAGGCGAAGCTCGCCGATCGCCACCCGGTGCTGCTCGAGATCGACATTCAGGGAGCGCGCCAAGTCAAGCAGCGGATGCCAAGCGCTAGACTGGTGTTTTTGTTGCCGCCGAGCTGGGACGAGCTCGTGCGCCGGCTCGTCGGCCGGGGCACCGAATCGCCCGAGGAGCAGGCGCGCCGGCTCGACACCGCCAAGGTCGAGCTCGCCGCGCAGGACGAGTTCGACGCGCGCGTCGTGAACTCGACCGTGCCGGAGGCGGCGCACGAGGTGGTCCGCCTCATGGGATTCGACGCCGCCGCGCGGTGACGACACAACGACCGAAGGAGACAACCGCATGATCGACAAGCCCAAGGGCATCATCGACCCGCCGCTCGACGAGCTGCTCGAGCGCGTCGACAACAAGTACCAGCTGGTGATCTTCGCGTCGAAGCGCGCCCGCCAGATCAACGACTACTACACCGATCTGCAGGACGGCATGATCTACGACAACGTGGGCCCGCTCGTCGACTCGAACGTCGACGACAAGCCGCTGTCGATCGCGCTCCACGAGATCAACCAGAACAAGCTCGTCATGCGCGAGCCGAGCGCCGAGGCGCCGGTCGAGATCGCCGAGGGCGAGCTCATCGACTTCGGCGACGACACCGAGGTGACCCCGGCCGAGTAGTCGGCCCCGGCCCGGCGGCGTCCCGCCGGGCCGTCCGCGCGGCGGCGCGCACCCGCCGGAGAGTCTGGAGAGAGGTCCGCGATGGAATCGCAGTCGGAGCGCCCCTGGCGCATCGTCGTCGGCGTCACCGGCGGCATCGCCGCCTACAAGGCGGTCTCGGTGATCCGCTCGCTCGTGCTGCTCGGGCACCGCGTCGACGTCATCGCCACCGAGCACGCGCTGCGGTTCGTCGGCCGCCCGACGCTCGAGGCGATCAGCCGCAATCCGCTGCGCACCGACCTCTACGAGAACGTCGCGACGGTGCAGCACGTCGCGCTCGGCCAGCAGGCCGACGTCGTCGTCATCGCCCCCGCGACCGCGAACACCCTCGCGAAGATCGCGAACGGGATCGCCGACGACCTGCTGCTCAACACCGTGCTCGCCTCGCGCGCGCCGCTCGTCGTCGCGCCCGCGATGCACACCGAGATGTGGCAGCACCCGGCGACGCAGGCGAACGCCCGCCGCCTCGACGAGCGCGGCGTCACGATCGTCGGCCCCGACTCGGGCCGGCTCACCGGCACCGACGAGGGCCCCGGACGCATGTCGGAGCCCGAGGACATCGTCGCCGCCGTGCTCGCAACCGCCCGCGCCGGCGCCCGCGACCGCGAGGAGCGCCTCCGCGGCCGCGACCTCGAGGGCCGGCACGTGCTCGTCACCGCCGGCGGCACCCGCGAGCCGATCGACCCGGTGCGCTTTCTCGGCAACCGCTCCTCCGGCCGCCAGGGCGTCGCCGTCGCGACCCGCGCGGCCGCCCGCGGCGCGGAGGTCACCCTCGTCGCCGCGAACATCGAGGTGCCCGAGCCCGACGGCGTCAACGTCGTGCGGGTGTCGAGCGCCGAGCAGATGGCGACCGCCTGCCTCGAGCTCGCGCCCCGGCAGGACGTGATCATCATGGCCGCCGCCGTCGCCGACTTCCGCCCCGAGCACGTGCTCGACGGCAAGATCAAGAAGGAGCAGACGGGCGACGCCCTCACGCTCACCTTCACGAAGAACCCCGACATCCTCCGCAGCCTCGTGCTCGCCCGGGTGCCCGATCAGACGATCGTCGGCTTCGCCGCCGAGACCGAGGAGGACGACGACGCCCGGCTCGAGCTCGCGCGCGCGAAGCGCGAGCGGAAGGGCTGCGACTTCCTCGTCCTCAACCGCGTCGGCTGGAACGAGGGGTTCCAGCGCGAGGACACCGAGGTGCAGATCATCGACGAGCGCGGCGAGGTCGTCGCCGAGTCGACCGGCGAGAAGCTGTCGGTGGCCGATGCCATCCTCGACGTGGTCGCGCGCGAGCGCTGACCCGGCGCGGCGGCGCCCCGGCTCCCGCCGCGCCACCCCCATCACACCAGTCCTCCCACGCGACCCGCGCCGTCGGGCCGCGCACTCCCAGGGAAAGTGAGCCAACCATGTCCGAACTGCGCCTGTTCACCTCCGAATCGGTCACCGAGGGGCACCCCGACAAGATCTGCGACCTCATCTCCGACCGCATCCTCGACTCGCTCATCGAGCAGGACCCGTCCTCCCGGGTCGCCGTCGAGACCCTCGTCACCACCGGCCAGGTGCACGTCGCCGGCGAGGTGCGCACCGAGGGCTACGCCGACGTCGCCGGCATCGTCCGCGACACGATCGTCGGCATCGGCTACACCTCGAGCGACTTCGGCTTCGACGGCCACCTCTGCGGCGTCGCCGTGTCGATCGGCGCGCAGTCGGCCGAGATCGCGCAGGGCGTCGACAACTCGATGCAGCACCGCGACGGCGACACCAGCGATGCGGTGGCGAAGCTCGGCGCCGGCGACCAGGGCCTGATGTTCGGCTACGCGAGCGACGAGACCCCGCAGCTCATGCCGCTGCCGATCTGGCTCGCGCACCGCCTGTCGGAGCGGCTCACCGAGGTGCGCAAGACCGGCGTGCTCGACTACCTCCGCCCCGACGGCAAGACGCAGGTCACCGTCGGCTACGAGGGCGACGCGCCCCGCACCGTCGAGACCGTCGTCGTGTCGACCCAGCACGCGCCGTACATCGACCGCGCCACCATCGCCGCTGACATCGAGCGCGAGGTGATCCGCCCGGTGCTCGCCCTCGTCGATCTCGACTCGAGCGGCACGCGCCTGCTCATCAACCCCTCGGGCGCGTTCGTGCTCGGCGGCCCGGCCGCCGACGCCGGCCTCACCGGCCGGAAGATCATCGTCGACACCTACGGCGGCATGTCGCGCCACGGCGGCGGCGCGTTCAGCGGCAAGGACCCGTCGAAGGTCGACCGCTCGGCCGCGTACGCGATGCGCTGGGTCGCGAAGAACGTCGTCGCCGCCGGCTGGGCGAAGCGCGTCGAGTTCCAGATCGCCTACGCGATCGGCTCGGCCGAGCCCGTCGGCCTCTACTGCGAGACCTTCGGCACGCACACCGTCGAGCCCGAGCGCATCGTCGCCGCCGTGCGCGAGGTGTTCGACCTCCGCCCGGGCGCGATCATCCGCGACCTCGACCTGCTCCGCCCCATCTACGGCCTCACTTCGAACTACGGGCACTTCGGCCGCGAGCTGCCCGAGTTCACCTGGGAGCGCACCGACCGCGTCGACGCGCTCAAGGCCGCGCTGCGCTGATCGGCGGCCCGCCGATGGCCCGCATCGCCCGCGTCGCGATCGACTCGCCGCTGCCCCAGCTCGACCGCGTGTTCGAGTACGAGGTGCCGCCGGCCGATCGCGAGCGCATCGCGCCGGGGATGCGCGTGAAGGCGCCCCTGCGGGCCGGCGGCCGGATCGTCACCGGCTGGGTGCTCGGCACCGCCGACGAGCCGGAGTACTCGGGCCGGCTCGCGCAGCTCGACCGCATCGTCGGCGAGGCGCGCGTGCTCGACCCGGAGATCGCCGCGCTCGCGCGCGTCGTCGCCGACCGGCAGGCGGGCACGCTCGCCGACGTGCTGCGGCTCGCCGTGCCGGCGCGCTCGGCCCGCCTCGAGGAGCGCTGGTTCGCCGACGAGACCGGCGATCGGGCGCGGCGGGCCGACCGCCCCGAGCCCTTCGACGCGCCCGAGGCGCCCGACTTCACCGGCGCCCGGGCGGCGCTGCGGGTGCCGGTCGGCGTCGTCGACGACGAGCCGCGCCACCTCGGCGCGCTCGCCGACCTCGTCGCCGTCACGGTCGCCGGCGGCCGCTCGGCGATCCTGCTCGTGCCCGACCACCGCGACCTCGAGCTCGCCCACCGCGCGCTCGCCGCCCGGCTGCCGGCCTCGCGGCTGCGGCGCTTCGACTCGCAGCTGAAGCCGATGCCGCGGTACGACGAGTTCCTCCGCGCGCTCGAGCCGGTGCCGCAGGCGATCGTCGGCACCCGCAGCGCGGTGTGGGCGCCCGCGCACGACCTCGGCCTCATCCTCATGTGGGACGACGGCGACGAGTCGTACCGCGAGCCGCTCGCGCCCTATCCGCACACCCGCGAGACCGCGCTCGTGCGCGCCGAGCGCAGCGGCTGCGGGCTCGTGCTCGCCGCCCACTCGCCGTCGCTCGAGGCGCGCCGGCTCGTCCGCTCGGGCTGGCTCGTCGAGGCGTCGGCGCCCGGCGCCGGCCGACCGCGCGTCGTGCCCGCGGCCGCGACGATCGGCGACGAGCCGCTCGCGCGCGCCGGCCGCATCCCGCAGGCCGCCTGGCGCGCCGCGCGCGCCGCCATCCGCAAGGGCCCGGTGCTCGTGCAGGTCGGCCGCGCCGGCTACCGGCCCGGCCTCGCCTGCGACCGCTGCCGCGCGCTCGCCCGCTGCGGCCGTTGCGGGGGACCGCTCGGGCAGGCCGCCGACCACCGGCCGCCCGGCTGCACCGTCTGCGGCGCGATCCACGTCGAGTGGCGCTGCCCGGAGTGCGACGGCGAGCGGCTGCGCGCGAGCGTCGTCGGCCACGAGCGCACCGCCGAGGAGCTCGGGCGCGCCTTCCCCGACGTGCCCGTCGTCGTCGCCGACGGCGAGCGGCGGCTCGTCGAGGTCGACGCGTCGCCGAAGCTCGTCGTCGCCACCCGCGGCGCCGAGCCGGTCGCCGCCGACGGCTACCGCGCGGTGCTGCTGCTCGACGCCGAGGGGCTGCTCGCCCGCGAATCGCTCGACGCCGTCGGCGATGCGCTGCGCGCCTGGTCGAACGCCGCCGCGCTCGCCGCCGACGACGCGCCCGTGGTGATCACCGGCGCCCCCTCGGCGCCGCTCCACGCGCTGCGCGACTGGCAGCAGCCGGCGGCCGCCGACGCCGAGCTCGACGAGCGCCGCGCGCTCGAGTTCCCGCCCGCCGTGCGCGTCGCGACCGCCCGCGGCACCGAGCAGGAGGTCGACGGCCTGCTGCGCCGCGTCGCCGACCTCGGGCTCGAGGGCCTGCACGTGCTCGGCCCGGTGCCCGACCCCGACGACGCGAACCGGTTCCGCGCGACGCTGCGCTTCCCGTACCGCGCCGGGCCGGCGCTCGCCGCCGCCTGCAAGGCCGAGCTCGTCGAGCGCGCCGCCGGCTCGCGCCGCCGCGTCGCGAACCGGCCCGCCGCCCGCGCCTCGACCCTGCGCGTGCGCTTCGACGACCCGGAGGTGTTCTGAGCGGCGCGGCCGGCGGGCGGCGGGGGAGCGGCGCCCCGGGCGGGGTTCGGCCCCAGGCCCGGCCACTACCATCGGGGGTCATGCGCATCGTCTTCGCCGGCACCCCGCAGGCCGCAGTCCCCGCCCTCGACGGCCTCGTCGCCGCCGGTCACGAGCTCGTCGCCGTCGTCACCCGCGAGGACGCGCCCGTCGGCCGCAAGCGCGTGCTCACGCCCTCGCCGGTCGCCGCCCGCGCCGAGGAGCTCGGCCTCGAGGTCGTCCGCGCCAACCGCCTCGACGAGGCCGTCGCCGAGCGCCTGCTCGCCCTCGAGCCCGACCTCGGCGTGATCGTCGCCTACGGCGGCCTCGTGCGCGAGCCGCTGCTGCACGGCCCCCGGCTCGGCTGGATCAACCTCCACTTCTCGCTGCTGCCCCGCTGGCGCGGCGCCGCGCCCGTGCAGCGGGCCGTGCTCGCCGGCGACACGACCACCGGCATCGCGGTGTTCGAGCTCGAGGCCGGCCTCGACACCGGCCCGGTCCACGTGAACCGCGAGGTGCCGATCGGCGACGACGAGACCGCCGGCGAGCTGCTCGAGCGGCTCTCGCACGAGGGCGTCGCCGACGTCGTCGAGGTCGTCGCCCGGCTCGCCGACGGCACCGCCGTCGCGACGCCGCAGGAGGGCGCCCCGACGCACGCCGAGAAGCTCACCGCCGCCGACGGCGCGATCGACTGGTCGCTGCCGAGCCGCGCCGTGCACGCCCGCATCCGCGGCGCCACACCGGAGCCCGGGGCGACGACGACGCTCGACGGCGAGCGCTTCAAGGTGCACGCCGCGCGCCGCGCCGATGACGCCGATGACGCCGATGACGCCGCGGCCGCCGTCGCCGCGCTCGAGCCCGGCGAGGTGCGCCTCGTCGGCGGCCGCGTGCTCGTCGGCACCGGCGACGGCGCCCTCGAGCTCGTGCGGGTGCAGCCCGCCGGCCGCACCACCATGGCCGCCGCCGACTGG
>JAAYAS010000233.1 GCA_012719255.1 Microbacteriaceae bacterium
ACGCATCACGAATCACCGAGCTCATCACCGGCCTCGCGGTCGCCTCGCTCGCCGCCGTCGGCCTCGCCGGCTGCAGCGCCGACGACGGCGGCGGCGACGCGAACGGCGGGGCCGTCGAGGCGCCCGAGTTCGCCGAGGGCAGCATGATGGCCCAGTTCGCCGAGGCCGGGACCATCCGCATCGGCACCCGCTTCGACCAGCCGCTGTTCGGCCTCGCCGACGCGAGCGGCACGCCGAGCGGCTTCGACGTCGAGATGGGGGTGCTCATCGCCGAGGAGCTCGGCATCCCCCGCGACCGCATCGAGTGGGTCGAGACGACGAGCCAGAACCGCGAGCCGTTCATCCAGAACAGCACCGTCGACCTCGTCGTCGCGAACTACACGATCAACGACGCCCGCAAGGAGGTCATCGACTTCGCGGGGCCGTACTACGTGGCGGGCCAGTCGCTGCTCGTGCCCGAGGGCAACTCGGCGGGGCTCACCACCGACGTCGACTCGCTCGCCGAGCAGCTCGAGGGGCTCACCGTCTGCGCGACGATCGGCTCGACGCCGAACGAGAAGATCCGCGAGTTCACCGACGACGTGCTCAACGTCGACAAGACCACCGACTGCATCGAGCCGTTGCGCAC
The DNA here is from genome assembly GCA_012719255.1 of Microbacteriaceae bacterium. Classification (GTDB taxonomy): domain Bacteria; phylum Actinomycetota; class Actinomycetes; order Actinomycetales; family Microbacteriaceae; genus Gulosibacter. The sequence goes on from JAAYAS010000233.1 coordinate 629, forward strand.
CGGCCAGGCCGATGCGATGACCACCGACAACGCGATCCTCGCCGGCATCTCGGCGCAGAACCCGGGCGAGTTCGAGGTGGTGCCGGGCGCGTTCACCGAGGAGCCCTACGGCATCGGCCTGCCGAAGGACAACGAGGAGTTCCGCAACTGGATCAACGACGTGCTCGAGGCCGCCTACGAGGACGGCCGCTGGCAGGCCGCCTGGGAGGCGACGATCGGCGACGAGCTCGAGATGCCGGAGCCGCCGGCGCCCGAGCGCTACTGAGCCGGCGGCGGCGCCCCGGGCGCGAGCACCTCGCGGAGCACCTCGAGCACCGTCGCCACGCTCTCGCGCTCGAGCGAGCCCTCGCGCACGAACGCGACGACGTCGCGCGCCGAGCCGCCCGGCAGCGGCGCGGTGATCGCGCGACCGGGATGCAGCCGGAGCATGAGCGGGGTGGCGAGCGTCGACCCGAGGCCGCTCGCCGCCATCGCGAACGACACCGCCGTGTCGGTGACGAGGTGGGCGATGCGCGGCTCGACGCCCGCCGCGTCGAGCGCGAGCCGCACCGCGCGGCCGTAGCCCGATTCGGCCGGCGGCACGATCCAGCCGGTCTCGTTCGCCACGCGGACGAGCTCGGGCAGCTGCCGCAGCGGCTCGAGCTCGGGGGTGACCACGACGAGGAACTCCTCGCGTCGCAGCGGCACGCGCCGCACGCCGCGCGGCGGCGGCACCGGCGTGGCCGGGTACTCGAGCCCGAGCGCGAGGTCGATGGCGCCGTCGGCGACGGCCTCGGGCATCCGCTCGACGTCGACCTCGCGGGCGCGCAGCGCGATGTGCGGCGCGACCGCCGCGAGCCGCCGCGTCGCCTGCGGGATCGCGACGACCGCCGCCGAGCCGAACACCCCGAGATCGACCTGGAGGTCGAGCGCGGTGGTCGGCCCCGACAGCGCCCGCTCGGCGAGCCGCTCGGCGTCGAGCACCGCCCGGGCGTGCCGCACGAGCGCGCGACCGTGGTCGGTGAGCTCGACGCCGCGCCCCGCCCGGACGAGCAGCGGCCGGCCGACCGCGGCGGCGAGCGCCTGCATCTGCTGCGAGACGGCGCCGGTCGTGTAGCCGAGGCGGCCGGCCGCGGCCGTCATGCTGCCGAGCTCGGCGACGGCGACGAACGTGCGGAGCTGATCGAGCGTCCATTTCATATAGCGATGCTAAACCGAATGTCGACCAAACTTCGCTTGTCCTGAACGGAAC
>JAAYAS010000234.1 GCA_012719255.1 Microbacteriaceae bacterium
GCGCGTGCGGCGTCGATGAGGCGTGGCTCATCGGCGGCGGCGCACCCGGGCGGCCCGGCGGCTCGGAGGGCGCGCATCTCGATGCCGACGTCGCCGCGATGCACGGCATGACGACGCTATTGCTCGCGGCAATGGGCGACGACGAGCGCGCGCAGGATGCGCAGGCTGCAGCGCAGGTGATCCACGCGCGCGAGCAGTGGACGATGCGGCGCGGGCTCTGGGACGCAGGCGCACCGAACGGCGGCATCGAGCATCCCGAGCTCGTCGCCTGGTGCGAGACGTGGGCACCTGACATCGCGGAAACGATGAAGTCGGCAGGCCCCTCGGGTGAGGAACCTGCCGACCCGCCGAGCCGCCTGCGGGAATCGAACCCGCGACCTATTCATTACGAGTGAATCGCTCTGCCGTCTGAGCTAAGGCGGCGTTCGCGCGCCGACGCACGCGACACTCGATCGTAGCGCATGGCGGCACCGCGCGCGAACACCTCCGGGTCGCAGTGCGACCGAACCGGATCGAGCGCCGACGGGACGCACGTCCGGCAGAATCGCCCCGATCCGGCCAGCCGTCCGAAGCATCCCTCCTCATCGATCCGCCCTGCGGAGTTGGGCTACGGTAACGGAAGTGCAACATTGCACTTCCGTTACCGGTGGATCCGGACGCGCCGATGTGGCGAGCGACGAGGCTCCGACACGCGGCCCTGGTCCGGAGGCGCCCACCAGGAGGATGCTCGACGAGCCTCCGGGGGCGAGCGACTGCCGGCGACGGCGAGCCGAAAGGATCCTTGATGACCCTCCTCACCCGTGAACCGGCGAAGCGGCCGCGCAGACTGCGCCGCCTCGCCGCCACCATCGGAGCCGCCGCCCTCGCGGTGCCGCTGCTGCTGTCGACGACGGCGGCGACGGCGGCCGAGGCACCGCCGGCAGCGACGCTCCCCTCGTTCGAGCAGGAACTCCTCGACCGCGTGGACTCCGACCGGATCTGGGAGCACGATGTCCGGCTCTCGGTCGACATCGGCCCGCGCGTGGCCGGCAGCCCGGCGGAGGAGGCCGCCGCGCAGTACATCCAGGAGCAGCTCGACTCGTTCGGCTTCACCACCGAGATCGAGACCTTCGACGCCCGAGTGCAGACCTACGCCGATCTCGTGCCGAGCCGCACCACCGACGAGCCCGCGAGCTGGCAGCTGCGGCCGGCCTCCAACGGCGCGGTGACCGGCCCCGACGCCCCGATCGTCGGCGACGTGATCGACATCGGTGCTGCGACCGACCTGACCGGTCTCGGAGTGGACGGGCGCATCGTCGTCGCCGACTGGATCGCGGACACGACGATCCGCACCGCGCTGCTCGCCGACCTCGACACCGCAGGTGCGGCCGCGGTCGTGCTCGTGCAGACCTCCGGATCGGAGTCCCTGCCGAACCCGAGGGAACTGCCCGCGGAACTCGCCCACATGGTCGTCGTCGCAGGCGCCACCAATCAGGGCGAACGCATCCGGGCCCTTCTCGCCGACGGCCCCCTCGAACTGTCGATCACGACGGAGCGCACGAGCGGCACGAGCAGCAATGTCATCGGCGTGCTGCCCGCCGCGAACGGCGACGAGAACGCGCCGATCGTCTACATCGGCGCCCACTTCGACTCGGTCCTCGGAAGCCCCGGCGCGAGCGACAACGGCTCCGGCGTGAGCATCATGCTCGAGCTCGCCCGCATCCTCGGGCAGTACGCGTTCGATACCGAGATCCGCATCGGCGCCTGGGGTGCGGAAGAGGTCGGCATCGTCGGGTCGCGCGTGCACGCGGAGAGCCTGACGGCGGAGGAGATCGAGCGCACCATCGGCGCCTGGAACATGGACATGGCCGGAACAGCCCATGAGGGCACGCCCGATCAGCCGTTCGGCTTCTGGGCGCTCACCGTCGACGGCGACACCGCGGCCGACAACGCCGTGCTCGATCACGCGTCGACGATCTCGGAGCTCGCCGGCAACGGAGAGCTGCAGATCGGCCAGGTGGGGCGCAGCGACCACCAGTCGTTCCGCGATGTCGGCATCGAGGCGGCCGTCTTCAGCTGGATGTACTGGGCCGGCGGCACGTCGATCGTGCTCGAGCCGGCGTACCACACGACCATCGACACCCTCGATCTCGTCTCGCAGGAGCGGATGGGGCTGTCGGCGCAGATCATCGGCGGATCGGTGCTCCGCGCCGCGCTGAACGCGGTGGAGGTCGACGTGATCGCCGCCGACGGCGCCGCTGCGGCCGGCGCACCGGTGCTCATGCGCTGCGAGGGCGACGAGGGCTGGCGCGATGCCGGGACGACCCGCGATGACGGCGCCCTCGTCGTGCACGTGCCGGCCGTCGACTGCGCCTTCGCGGCGAGCACCGACGACGGCGCTCGCGGTGAGACCCCCTCCGAATCACGACCCGACGGCTCGACGGCGACCATCGCGCTCGAGCTCGACACCACGGCGCCGACGACGAGCATCGACATCGCCCCGGCCACCACCGACCAGTGGCGCACCGAGGCGGCGACCGCGACGATCACGGCCGTCGACGACCGGGATGCGTCGCCGTCGATCGACTACTCGCTCGACGGCACGACCTGGCTCCCCTACGAGGGCCCGCTCGTGCTCGACACCGATGGCGTGCACGAGCTGCGCGCCCGCTCGACCGACACGGCCGGCAACGTGTCGGAGATCGCGACCGCGTCGGTCGCGATCGACACCGCGGCGCCGGAGATCACGGCGGTCGCCGATGAGCCGCGCGGTCGAGTCGTGGTCGACGCGCACGATGCGACCTCCGGCGTGGCCGCTGTCGAGTACCGCATCGGCGGAGGCGACTGGCAGCGCGCCGACGTCGCCGACCCCGCGAGCTTCACGATCGATCTGCCGATCGGCGTCGAGGCGGTCGATGCGGAATTCCGGGCGGTCGATGCCGCCGGCAACGCCTCGGCTCCGGTGACGGTCGCGTTCGCGGCGCAGGAGTCGGAGGGCGCGGCTCCGGCACCGACGCCGCTGCCGACCGAGTCGACCTCGTCGACTCCGTCGACCAAGGCGCCCGAGCTCGCGACGACCGGCACCGGCCAGGGGCTCGCCGGGCAGCTCGCGGCCATCGCCGTGCTCATCGGGCTCGGCACGGCGCTCCTCGCCCGTCGCGGCGCGGCGCGGACGGAGTCCGGCGACTCCGCCTGACCGGGAGAACCGGGAAAGGGCCCCCGCCACGGCGTTCGCCGTGGCGGGGGCCCTTCTCGGTGCGCGTCCACGCCCTTCGACAGGCTCAGGGCTCGACGGGCTCAGGGCTCGACGGCCTCAGGGCTCGGGCGGGCTCAGCAGTACGTCGGGTCGGAGGGCACCGTGCCCGAGATGAAGTAGTCGTCGATCGCGCGCACGACGCAGGGGTCGCCCTGCGAGTAGGCGATGTGGCCCTCGCCGTCGAACTCGAGGAGCACGCCCGACTCGAGCTGCTCGGCGACCGCCTGCGCCCACTTCAGCGGCGTGGCCGGGTCGTTCGTCACGGCGACGACGAGCACTGGGTCGGCGCCGGCGCCGACGACGGGGCGCTGCTCGGTCACCTTCGACTGCACCGGCCAGTTCTCGCAGGTGACATCGCCCGACTCGAGGTCGCCCTCGGCCGGCGTGTAGAACAGCGACGCCTCCTCGAGGCGCTCGTGGAAGTCGCGGATGGCCGCCTCGTCGGTGACGAGGGGGTAGTCGAGACAGTTGATCGCCGCGAACGCCTCGAA
>JAAYAS010000235.1 GCA_012719255.1 Microbacteriaceae bacterium
CGACGCGGCCCCCGCATCCGATCGGATGCGGGGGCCGCGTCGTCGTGGACGGGCGCCTACGGGATGAGCGCCACCTTGCGCAGCGCGGGCGTGTGCACGGTCCAGTAGGTGCGCATCCCGGTCTCGAGCCGCACGATCGAGCCGGCGTGCACCTTGATCGACGGATGCGCGGGCTCGATGAAGTCGATCGTCGCCTCGCCCGAGACGACGACGAAGATCTCCTCGGTCTCGGTCTCGCGCATCTCGCCCTGGCTGATCTGCCAGACGCCGAGCTCGGCGCCGGCGTACTCGCCGAGCGTCGTCCAGCCGGTCTCGAGGCCCTCGGTGGGCTCGTGCTCGGCGGGCACCGCCTCGAACTCGAGCGGCAGGGTGTGGGCGTCGACCATCCGCGCGGCGGCGAACGGCTCGAGGGTCTCGTCGGTCATGGGTCTCCGATCGGTCGGCATCCGGCCCTCGTCGCGAGCCGGATGCGGGTGGGGCCGCCGCGGCCGTGCGGCGGCGTCAGCGCAGGCGCTCGATGCGCAGGATACGGAATCCGCCTGAGGTCGAGGCCCGCTCGACCGCGAAGCCGTCGCCGAGCGAGTCGGCGAGCCGCCGCTGCAGCGAATCGGCACCGAGGTGCTTGCCCACCACGAGCCGCGCCTCGCCGCCCGGCGCGAGCCGCGGCAGCCAGGTCGCGAGCAGCTCGTCGAGCGCCGGCTTGCCGATGCGGATCGGCGGGTTCGACCAGATGACGTCGAACTCGAGCCCGGCCGGCACCTCGTCGGCGGTCACCGCCCGCACCCGGTTGAGCCCAAGGCGCTCGGCGTTGCGGCGGGTGAGCTCGAGGGCGCGCTCGTTCACGTCGATCGCCCACACGTCGAGCCCGGGGGAGTCGAGAGCGAGCGCGAGGGCGATCGGCCCCCAGCCGCAGCCGAGGTCGAGGGCCGCGCCGGTCGAGGGCGGGTCGGGCGCCTCGTCGAGCAGGATGCGCGTGGCCTTGTCGAGCCGGTCGCCGCTGAACACCGCGTTCGCGGTCGTCACCGCGACGTCGTGGCCGCGCAGCCGCACCTCGAGCTCGCGGGTGACGAGTTCGCCCTCGGGCTGCGCGCTGAAGTAGTGCTCGGTCATGCAGAGAACCCTAGTGCGCGGGCGGCGAACAGCGGCGCCCTCGCGGCATGCGCGGGGCCGCCGCCGCGTACGATGTCCCGAACATGCCTGATACCCCCGACACCCCCGCCGACGGCGGCACCGACCGCCCGGCCCCGCTCCACGACCGCGCCCCGCAGCACGACGACGTGCGGCCCGGCGACGCGCAGCGCGACGACGTGATCGAGCGCATCCTCGCCCGCGGCGAATCGTCGCGCGGCCGCACGACGCTCTTCCCCGCCCGCTCGGGCGCCGCCGACGGTGCCGCGGGCGAGGGCGGCGCGCCCCGCCTCGCCGGCCGGGCCGAGGCGCTGCAGCGCGACGCCGCCGGCGACTCCGACGCCGACGGCCTGCAGCTCGACCGCGCCGAGCGCGCCTCGCTGCAGCGCGTCGACGGCCTGTCGACCGAGCTCGAGGACGTCACCGAGGTCGAGTACCGGCAGGTGCGCCTCGAGCAGGTCGTGCTCATCGGCGTCTACTCGGCCGGTTCGCAGCGCGACGCCGAGAACTCGCTGCAGGAGCTCGCCGCGCTCTGCGAGACCGCCGGCGCGCAGGTGCTCGACGGCGTGCTCCAGCGCCGCCCGCACCCCGACCCCGCCACCTACCTCGGCCGCGGCAAGACCGACGAGCTCCGCGAGATCGTGCAGGCGACCGGCGCCGACACCGTCGTCGCCGACACCGAGCTCGCGCCGAGCCAGCGCCGCGCCCTCGAGGACGCGGTGAAGGTGAAGGTGATCGACCGCACCGCCGTGATCCTCGACATCTTCAGCCAGCACGCCAAGAGCCGTGAGGGCAAGGCGCAGGTCGAGCTCGCGCAGCTCGAGTACCTGCTGCCCCGCCTGCGCGGCTGGGGAACCTCGATGTCGCGGCAGGCCGGCGGCCAGGTCTCCGGCGGCGCCGGCATGGGCTCCCGCGGCCCCGGTGAGACGAAGCTCGAGCTCGACCGCCGTCGCATCCACATCCGGATGGCGAAGCTGCGCCGCGAGATCGCCGCGATGAAGACCGCGCGCGACACGAAGCGCGCCCGTCGCGGCCGCAACCTCGTGCCGGCCGCCGCGATCGTCGGCTACACGAACGCCGGCAAGTCGTCGCTGCTCAACCGCATCACCCGCGCCGGCGTGCTCGTCGAGAACCAGCTGTTCGCCACCCTCGACGCGACGGTGCGCCGCACCGAGACCCCCGACGGCCGGCCCTACACGCTCGCCGACACCGTCGGCTTCGTGCGGAACCTGCCCCACCAGCTCGTCGAGGCGTTCCGCTCCACCCTCGAGGAGGTCGCCGACTCGGATGTGCTCGTGCACGTCGTCGACGGCGCCCATCCCGACCCGGCCGCGCAGATCGCGACGGTGCGCGAGGTGATCGGCGAGATCGACGCCCGCGATCTGCCCGAGCTCGTGGTGTTCAACAAGGCCGACCTCATCGACGACGACCGCCGCCTCGAGCTGCGCGGCCTCGAGCCGGGCTGCGTGTTCGTCTCGGCGCGCACCGGCGAGGGCGTCGGCGAGCTGCTCGAGCGCATCGCCGGGATGCTGCCGGTGCTCGACGTCGAGGTCGAGCTCGTGATCCCCTTCGATCGCGGCGACCTCGTCTCGCTCGTGCACGACCGCGGCGGCGTGATCACGCAGTCGCACGAGGCCGACGGCACGCACCTGCGCGCCCGCGTGCATCCCGATCAGCTCGGGCTGTTCGAGCCCTACCGCGTCGGCGGCGAGCCCGCGCCCGAGCGCGCGCGGCCCGGCGTGCGCCGCCGCCCGCGCGGCGCCGACGAGGACGCGGCGCCCGAGCGGGTGCTCGACCTGCCGCGCCACGACGCCGAGTCGCGGTAGGGGCGTCGTGCCCGGCAGCGCCCGCGGCCGGCCGACTAGACCGCGCGGAGCACGGCGACGACCTTGCCGAGGATCTCGGCGCGGTCGCCGAGGATCGGCTCGAACGCCGAGTTGCGCGGGAGCAGCCAGGTGTGGCCGTCGCGCTGGCGGAAGGTCTTCACCGTCGCCTCGCCGTCGAGCATCGCGGCGACGATCTCGCCGTTCGAGGCGTTGCGCTGCTGCCGCACGACCACCCAGTCGCCGTCGCAGATCGCGGCGTCGATCATCGAGTCGCCGACGACCTGCAGGAGGAACAGCTCGCCGCCGCCGACGATCTGCCGGGGGAGCGGGAAGTAGTCGTCGACCTGCTGCTCGGCGGTGATCGGGATGCCTGCGGCGATGCGGCCGACGACCGGCACGACGACCGACTCGCTCGGCGTCGGCGGGTCGGGCTGCTCGGAGGTGGGCACCTCGACGAGCAGCTCGATGGTGCGGGCCTGGTTCGACGAGCGGCGCAGGAAGCCGCGGTTCTCGAGCTGCGTGAGCTGGTAGGCGACCGACGACGACGAGGCGAGCCCGGCGGCGTCGCCGATCTCCCGGATCGACGGCGCGTAGCCGTGCCGCGCGATGTGCTCGGCGATCACGCCGAGCACGCGCTCCTGCACCTCGGTGAGCGGCTTGCGGTGGACGGTCATCGGGGCTCCTCGCGGTCGGGGCGGGCGGGTGCGGGCCGCATCGGATGCGCCTTCGGATCGTCGCGGGGACGACATGTCGGAGGCTCGTGGTCCTTTGGTCGTGCACCTGCTTCGACGGTAGTCGAGGCGCCGGTGCGGGACAAACAGGTGTTCGAGCGTGTCGCGCGATCCGTCATCGAACTTCTGCTTGCATCCACCGCCGGTTCGAAGATATATTCGAAACAGACGTTCGAGCGTGTTCGACTCGAACGCACTCCGAAGGAGATTGAGATGACCGCCACCCCGCTGCACCGCACCGCCCGCCCCGAGCTCCGGCTCACCGTGCGCGGCCGCCGCGTGCTCGCGACGCTGCTGCTCGCACCCGTCGCGCTCGGCATCGGCGCCGGTCTCGCCCAGCTGCCGGCGGCGTTCGCCGGCGACCCGGCCGTCACCGCCGTCGGCGAGCGCGAGACCTTCGAGGTCCGCACCGTCGCCCAGGGCGAGACGCTCTGGGCCATCGCCGAGTCGATCGCCGGCGACCGCGACGTCCGCGACGTCGTGCACGAGATCATGCGCCTCAACAACCTGTCGACCGCCTCGCTGCAGGCCGGCCAGCGCCTCGCGCTGCCCAACCTCGACTGACGACCGCGCGGTCCGCGCGCGAGGCGCGGGCCGCCCCGAGCCTCCGCACCGGCTTCACGGCACCGGTGCGGGTGGGACCCCACGCACACCGCCGCCGTGCGGGGCGCGGAGCCACCCGGGCTCCGCGCCCTCGGCGCGGGTGCGATCGGGCGGCGCGCGCGATCCGGCGCCCGGCCGCGATCGGCCCGCACCGCCGCCGTCGCCGCGCCCGGCCGGCGCCGCGCCCCGTCGTAGACTGGAGCAATGACCTCGCTCGACGACCTCCCCCTGCGCGACGACCTCCGCGGCCGCAGCGCGTACGGCGCACCGCAGGAGCCGGTGCGCGTCTCGATCAACGTGAACGAGAGCCCCTTCGACGTGCCCCCGAAGGTCGTCGAGCACGTCGTCGACGAGATCCGCCGCGCCCTCCCCGGCCTCAACCGCTACCCCGACCGCGAGTTCGTGCGGCTGCGCGAGAAGCTCGCCGCCTACCTCGGCCACGGCCTCACCGCCGAGCGGATCTGGGCCGCGAACGGCTCGAACGAGGTGCTCCAGCACCTGCTGCAGGCGTTCGCCGGACCCGGCCGCACCGTCATGGGCTTCGGCCCCACCTACTCGATGTACCCGCTGCTGTCGGCCGGCGTCGGCAGCGAGTGGATCGCCGCCGAGCGCGACGCCGACTTCGAGCTCTCGCCCGGCACCGCGGCCGCCGCGACCGCCGAGCGCCAGCCCGACGTGCTCATCCTCTGCGCCCCGAACAACCCCACCGGCACGCCGGTCTCGCTCGAGACGATCGCCGCCTGCTACGACGCGACCGACGGCATCGTCATCGTCGACGAGGCCTACGCCGAGTTCCAGCCCGACGGCACCCCCTCGGCGCTCGAGCTGCTGCCCGGCCGGCCGCGCCTGGTCGTCAGCCGCACGATGTCGAAGGCGTTCGCCTACGCCGGCGCCCGCCTCGGCTACCTCGCCGCCGACCCCGCCGTCACCGAGGCGGTGCGGCTCGTGCGCCTGCCCTACCACCTCTCGGCGATCACGCAGGCCGCCGCCTGCGGCGCCCTCGACTGCGCCGACGTCATGCTCGCCGAGGTCGACCGCATCCGCGTGCAGCGCGACCGCCTGCTCGAGGAGATCGCCGCCCTCGGCTACCGCGTCTACCGCTCCACCGCGAACTTCGTCACCTTCGGCGGCGTCGCCGACCCGAACGCGATGTTCGAGGAGTTCCGCCGCCGCTCCATCCTCATCCGCGACAACGGCCTGCCGAACTGCCTGCGGGTCACCGCCGGCACCGAGGAGGAGACCACGGCATTCCTCGACGCGCTCGCCGAGATCACCCGCGAGCGGCCCGAGCTGCGGCTCGCCGAGCCGGCCCCCGCCGCCGGCTGAGCCCCGGCCCCGCCCCGAACCGACCACCGACTCCGCCGCGCGGGCCCGCCGAGCGCGCCCCCGGCCATCCGCCCCACCACTCAGGGAGAGTGACCACCACATGACCGAGCAGACGCCCCCGACCGGCCGCCGCGTCGCCACCGAGCGCCGCGAGACGAGCGAGTCGACCGTCGAGGTGACCATCGACCTCGACGGCAGCGGCCGCAGCGACATCGACACCGGCGTGCCGTTCTACGACCACATGCTCACCGCCTTCGCGAAGCACTCGCTGAGCGACCTCACCGTGAAGTCGGTCGGCGACGTGCACATCGACGAGCACCACACCATCGAGGACACCGCGATCGTCCTCGGCCGGGCGATCCGCGAGGCGCTCGGCGACAAGCGCGGCATCGCCCGCTACGCCGACGCGATGTGCCCCCTCGACGAGGCGCTCGCGCAGGCCGTCGTCGACATCTCGGGCCGGCCGTTCCTCGTGCACTCCGGCGAGCCCGAGGGCTTCGAGCTCCACCGCATCGGCGGCCACTTCACCGGCTCGATGGTGCGGCACGTCTTCGAGGCGATCGCGTTCCACGCCGGCCTCACCGTGCACCTGCGCGTGCTCGCCGGCCGCGACCCGCACCACATCGCCGAGGCCGAGTTCAAGGCGTTCGCCCGCGCGTTCCGCTTCGCGAAGCGCCACGACCCCGAGGTCGAGGGCATCCCCTCGACCAAGGGCGCCCTGTGAGCGCGCGCCGCCCCGGCGTCGTCGTGCTCGACTACGGGTCGGGCAACGTCCACTCCGTCGCGAAGGCGCTCGAGGCCGCCGGCGCCGACGTCGAGCTCACCGCCGACCCCGACCGCGCCGTCGAGGCCGACGGCCTGCTCGTGCCCGGCGTCGGCAGCTTCGGCGCCGTCATGCACGCGCTCGCCGCCGCCCAGGGGCCCCGCATCATCGACCGGCGGCTCGCCGGCGGCCGACCGGTGCTCGGCATCTGCGTCGGCATGCAGGTGCTCTTCGGCCGCGGCACCGAGGGCACCGCCCTCGACGCCCCGAGCGCCGTCGACACCGCCCCGGCCGCCCCCGAGCGGCACGCGCACGCGAAGGGCGCCGACGAGTTCTGGTGGGACGAGCACGCCCCCGCTGACGACGACGGCATCGCCGGCCTCGACCAGTGGCCCGGCACCGTGCGGCGCCTGCGCGCCGACGTGCTGCCGCACATGGGGTGGAACCGCGTCGAGCCCGCCGAGGGCACCGAGCTGTTCCGCGGCGTCGAGGACGAGCACTTCTACTTCGTGCACAGCTTCGCGGCGACCGACATCGAGCTCGACGAGCAGATCCCGCACGCCGCGCCCATCCGCAAGACGCACGTGCACTACGGCGAGCGCTTCCTCGCCGCCGTCGAGAACGGCCCGCTCAGCGCCACCCAGTTCCACCCCGAGAAGTCGGGCCGCGCGGGCATCGCGCTGCTGCGCAACTGGGTCTCGGCGCTCGCCTGAGCCGCCGCGACTACGCTGGTGGGGTCGCGCGCCCCGGCGCGCCCCGAACTCCCTCCATCCGCCTCCGATCCCGAAGGACATTGCTCCGTGAGCGAATTCACCACCTCGCCCGAACTCGTGCTGTTCCCCGCCGTCGACATCGCCGACGGCAAGGCCGTGCGCCTCGTGCAGGGCGAGGCCGACTCGGCCACCTCGTACGGCGACCCCGTCGACGCCGCCGCCGACTGGGCCGACCAGGGCGCCGAGTGGATCCACCTCGTCGACCTCGACGC
>JAAYAS010000236.1 GCA_012719255.1 Microbacteriaceae bacterium
CGCGGGCGCGGTCCACATCCTGTACGAACTGTTCGACGTAGTCATTGGCGGGGTCGGTGAGGATGTCTTCCGGGCTGCCGATCTGCACGATGCGCCCGTCGCGCATCACTGCGATCCGGTCGCCGAGGAACATCGCCTCGTTGAGGTCGTGCGTGATGAAGATGATCGTCTTGCCGAGCTTCGACTGCAGCTCGATGAGCTGCTCCTGCATCTCGCGGCGGATGAGCGGGTCGAGGGCGCTGAACGCCTCGTCCATCAGCAGGATCTCGGTCTCGGCGCAGAGCGCGCGGGCGATGCCGACGCGCTGCTGCATGCCGCCGGAGAGCTCGCTCGGCAGCGAATCGGCCCAGGGGCCGAGGCCGACGGTGTCGAGCAGGGCGCGGGCGCGCTCGTGGCGCTCGGCGCGCTCGACGCCCTGCACCTCGAGGCCGTAGGCGACGTTCTCGATGACGGTGCGGTGCGGGAAGAGCGCGAAGTGCTGGAACACCATCGACACGTGCGAGCGGCGGATCTCGCGGATGCGCGCGGCGGAGGCCCCGGCGAGCTCGTCGCCCTGGAGCTTCACCGAGCCGCTCGTCGCGTCGAGCAGTCCGTTGAGCATCCGGATGAGGGTCGACTTGCCCGAGCCCGACAGGCCCATGATGACGAAGATCTCGCCCTCCTGGACCTCGAAGCTCGCGTCGATGACGGCGGCGGTGGCCGCGGGCTGCAGCGCGGCGCGGGGCTCGCCCCGCTCGAGCCGCGCGACGGCCTCGCGCGGGTTGCGGCCGAACACCTTGTAGAGGTGCTCGACGGCGATGACTGGTGCGGGCACGAATGCTCCTTGCCGTGGATGTGGGTGCTGCGGCGCACGGATCTCGTGCGCTCCGGGGCGGCTGCCCCGCTCGGCTCGGCCGGTCGATGGACGCGGACATGGCCTCGAGGCGGAATCCCACCGGGCGCGCGGGCGGTCTCTCCGCCTCGGCGGCGCGCACCGGCCTCGCCTCGGCGCACTGCCCGGGGCCACGATCTGCGCGGCGCCGCACGGGCGGTGCGACCAATCAAGATTAGGCCAGCATCCTCACGGTCGATGCTCAGGATGCGCGCGGTTCGCCGGGGATCGACGCACCGCGATCCGCCGTCTTCCGCATGCCCATGCGGAAGGCGGCGAGTTATCGGAACGTTACAAAAATGCGGTCGCCGGGTTGTCCGGCCGGACCGGCGCGACGGGCATCGCCGCGGCCTGCGCTGGGGTTCACACGGTCGGGACTACAGGATTTGAACCTGCGGCCTCCCGCTCCCAAAGCGGGCGCTCTACCAAGCTGAGCTAAGTCCCGGAACGACCGCCCGGCCCCTCACGGGGCGCGCGACGGGTCGGATCGATCGGAGGGGATGACGGGAATCGAACCCGCGTAACCAGTTTGGAAGACTGGGGCTCTACCATTGAGCTACATCCCCGCGCGCACCGGCTCCGGCGCGACCCGGCAAGTCTAGCCGATCGGCGCTCCCGCGATGACGCGCCCGCCGCCGCGGCGCCGCCGCCCTCCCGCGGAGGGATGATCTTCGTCACCCTCGAGACGGTGCGCGCCGCGCGCGGCGGCGCCGCTGTCGCCGGGCCGCCATAGGCTCGAGCAGATGGGCCGGGCCCCGCCCGGCCGCACGAGCGTCGACCCAGGAGGCCCGATGCGCAGCCCCGACGATCCGCGGCGAGCCGCGGCGCACGATCCCGTGGCCCTGCGGGCGACCGACCGCTGCCCGAACTGCGGGGATCGGCGATCGGAGGCCGGCCGCTGCACCGACTGCGGGCTCGACCTCACCCGTCCGGCGCTCGCCGGCGTCCACGCCCTGTCGCTGCGCGCCGCCGAGCTGCTCGAACGCGCCGCCCGCACGGCCGTCGAGGCCGACGCCGTGCTCGCCGAGCGCGCCGCCCTGCTCGCCCGCGAGCGCGAGGCCTCGCTCACCGACCGCGCCCGGCGCACGGAGTTCGCCGTACCCGCCGAGTTCTCCGGCGCGCCGGCCGAGCCCGCCGGTGCACCGGCCGAGGCGCCGGCGCCGTCCGCACGGCCGGGGATGCCGCCGGCGGGCGCCGCGCCGAGCGCCCCCGCACCGGCC
>JAAYAS010000237.1 GCA_012719255.1 Microbacteriaceae bacterium
TCACCTTCGGGCGGTGCTCGTGGGCGAGGCGGCGCACCTCCTCGTAGTCGATGAGGCCGGTCTCGTAGTTCACGCCGTAGGCGGCGACGTTGTAGAGGCGGCCCGAGAAGTTGATCTTCATGCCGTGCGTGAGGTGGCCGCCGTGGTCGAGCGAGAGGCCGAGGATGGTGTCGCCGGGGGTGGCGATGGCGTGCAGCACGGCGGCGTTCGCCGAGGCGCCCGAGTGGGGCTGGACGTTCGCGTACTCGGCGCCGAAGAGGGCCTTCGCGCGGTCGCGGGCGAGGTTCTCGGCGATGTCGACGACCTCGCAGCCGCCGTAGTAGCGGCGGCCCGGGTAGCCCTCGGCGTACTTGTTGGTGAGGACGCTGCCCACCGACTCGAGCACGGCGCGCGGCACGAAGTTCTCGCTCGCGATCATCTCGAGGGTCGAGCGCTGGCGGTCGAGCTCGCCCTGGAGGACCTCGAGGATCTCGGGGTCGACCTGCGAGAGCGGGAGGTTCTGGTAGTCGGACACGTGCAACTCCTTGTCAGTGCGGTTCGCGTTGCTGGGTGTGTCGGCGAGCCCAGGCGTGCGGCTCGTGATCCGTGGCCGCTTCCCGATGGTGACCCACCCGACGCCAGTCGCGGCGCGATCAATCCTAGACGGATCGGCGCATCCGCTGCTGCACCCGCACGTCGATCACCGCCGACATCGCCACGGCGGCCGCGATGAGCACGACGAACGCGACGCCGGGGGCGACGAGCCCGAAGTCGTCGAGCAGCAGCCCGCCGAGGTAGGCGCCGCTCGCGATGCCGAGGTTGAAGCCCGAGGTGTAGAGCGCGCTCGCGAGGTCGCGCTGCCTCGACGGCGCCACGGCGAGCAGCCGCGACTGCAGCAGCACCGGCATGAAGCCCATCGACGCGCCCCACACGACCGTGCCGGCGACGACGAGCGCGAGCCCGCCGGGGAGGGCGAGCACCGCGCCGCCGCCGAGCAGCATCATCGCGGCGGTGAGGTAGAAGCCGAGCCGCGGCCGGCCCGAGAACACGAGCCCGGTCGTCGCGGTGGCGACCGCCGCGGCGATGCCGTAGCCGAACAGCACCGCCGGCAGCCACGGCTCGGGCAGGCCCGCGGGGCCGAGCAGGTACGGCGAGATGTACGAGTAGTACGAGTACTGGCCGGTCATCACGACGGCGCAGAGGATGCAGGTGAGCACGACCATCCGCAGCGAGCGGCGCGGACGGGGCGGCAGCGAGGGCGCCGCGGTGAGCCCCTCGGTGCCGCCGAGCGCCTGGGGCGCCGGCTGCACCTCGATCGGCGAGGTGTCGGGCTCGGGCTCGCGGTCGGCGCCGCGGGGCAGCACGAACCACAGCAGCGCCGCCGTCGCGAAGCAGGCGAGCGCGAGGCCGCCGAAGGCGAGCCGCCAGCCGAGCAGCTGGCCGAGGGCGGTGCCGAGCGGCACGCCGAGCACGAACGCGAGCCCGCCGCCGCCCGACGAGATCGACACCGCCTTCGTGAGCTGCTCGCGGGTGACGAGCATCCCGGTGTAGGCGGTCACCGACGCCCAGAACACCCCGTGCGCGACGCCGGTGACGATGCGCGTGACGACGATGAGCGAGTAGCTCGGCGCGAGCGCGGTGCCGAGGGTGCCGACCGCGAACACCGCGAGCACGCCGACGAGCAGCAGCCGTTTCGGCACCCGCCGCAGCAGCACCATCAGCGGCGTCGAGGTGATCACCACGGTGAACGCGAAGATCGACATGAGCAGGCCGATCTGCGACTCGCGCACCCCGAGGTCGGGCGCCATGAGGTGCATCACGCCGGTCGGCAGCATCTCGATCGTCACCGACATGAACGTCGCCGCGGCGAGCGTGAGCAGCGGCACGAGCGGGAACGGGCGGGATGCGGGGCGGACGGTCACGGTGCGACTGTACTGCGCGCGCGTGCACGCGGTGCCGTACCCTGGTGCGGTGACCGACACGCCGACGACTCCCGCCGCCCCCATCAGCGACACCGCGCTCGCCGGACGCGGCACCCAGCACTGGGTGCTCACGCTCGTCTGCGACGACCGCCCGGGCATCGTGCACGCGATCACCGCGGCGATCGTCGCCGCCGCCGGCAACATCGCCGAGCTGCAGCAGTTCTCGTCGCTCGACACTGGCCGGTTCTTCCTCCGCCTCGAGGTCGACACCCCGGTCACCCGCGGGGCGCTCCTCGCCGAGCTCGACCCGGTCGCCGAACGCTTCGGCGCCGACATCCGCCTCGACATCGCCGGTCGGCCGATGCGCACGCTCGTGCTCGCCTCGAAGGCCGAGCACGCGGTGAACGACCTGCTCTTCCGCCAGCGCGCCGGCCACCTGCCGATCTCGGTGCCGCTGATCATGGCGAACCACCCCGTGCTCGCACCGCTCGCCGAGTTCTACGGCGTGCCGTTCGAGCACCTGCCGGTGGCCGGCCCCGACGACAAGGCGGCGTTCGAGCGGCGCGTGCTCGAGGTGGTCGAGGCCGAGCGGATCGAGCTCGTCGTGCTCGCCCGCTACATGCAGATCCTCTCCCCCGAGCTCTGCGAGGCGCTCGAGGGCCGGGCGATCAACATCCACCACTCGTTCCTCCCCGGCTTCAAGGGCGCGAACCCCTACCGGCAGGCGCACGCCCGCGGTGTGAAGCTCGTCGGCGCGACGGCGCACTTCGTCACCACCGACCTCGACGAGGGCCCGATCATCGAGCAGAACGTGCGCCGCGTCGACCACGCCGACTCGGTCGCCGAGCTGCAGTCGATGGGGCAGGACGAGGAGTCGCGCACGCTCACGCAGGCGGTACGCTGGTTCGCCGAGCACCGCATCCTGCTCGACGGGCAGCGCACGATCGTATTCCGCTAGGCGCGCTTGACTGCGACGCGGCGTCGCAGTCTTGAATGGGGGCATGAGGGTCTCCGACTGCGCCGAGCTCGCCGGCACCACCGTGCGCGCGATCCGGCATTACCACGCCACGGGCCTGCTGCCGGTGCCCGAGCGCCGGGGCGGCCGGCGCGACTACGGCCTCGAGCACATCGCGCGGCTGCTGCGCATCCGCTGGCTCGCCGAGGCCGGCATGCCGCTCGAGCAGGTGCGAACCGTGCTCGACGAGGAGGTCGACGCGCCCGCCGAGCTCGCCGCGACCGCCGCGCAGCTCGACGCCCGCATCGCCGAGCTGCGCGAGCAGCGCGCCCGCATCGACTCCCTGCTCGACGTGGCCGCCTCCGGCGGAGGGCTGCGCGCCCTGCCGCCGGGACTCGCCCGCTTCTACCGCCGCCTCGCCGCGACCATCGACGAT
Organism: Microbacteriaceae bacterium; assembly: GCA_012719255.1. Taxonomy (GTDB): domain Bacteria; phylum Actinomycetota; class Actinomycetes; order Actinomycetales; family Microbacteriaceae; genus Gulosibacter. Next base: position 3,293 of record JAAYAS010000237.1, read on the forward strand.
CCGGTCGCTCTCGAGGTGCTGCGCCGCGAGGAGCGCTTCGCCGAGATGTTCGCCCAGCGCGGGCTCGTGCCGAGCGGGTTCGACGCCCTCGTCGACGCGCTCCCGCCCGACGACCTCGCCGTCGTCGTCGACTTCTACTCGCGCTTCGGTCGGCTCGACGAGACCTCCGACCCCGCCGACGTCGACGCCCTCGTCGCCGACATGACCGCCTGGGGCGAGCGCCGCGCGGCCCTCGTGCGCGAGTTCGTGGATGCGCTGCCGGCCTGGTCGCGCTCGTCGGCCGCGCTGCGGCCGTTCGTCGGTCTCACGCGCCTGTTCGCCTACAACCGCGCGCAGAACGCGGCGATCGGCCGGCTGCTGCCGATCGTCGAGCGCGCGCTGGACGAGGCCGGCGCGCGAGCCGGCACCCGACCCCATCCCGACCCCCATCACGACCCGGAGGAGCTCCGATGACCATCGACGTGCGCGGCCTCACCAAGACCTTCGGCCGCTTCACCGCGCTCGACGGCGTCGACCTGCGGGTCGAGCCGGGCCAGGTGCACGGCTTCCTCGGCCCGAACGGCGCCGGCAAGTCGACGACGCTCCGGGTGCTGCTCGGCCTCCACCGCGCGACCTCGGGGCGCGTGCGGGTGCTCGGCCTCGACCCCGGCGAGCGCCCCGCCGAGGTCGCGCGGCAGGTGAGCTACGTGCCCGGCGACGTCGCCCTGTGGCCGAACCTCACCGGCGGGCAGGTGCTCGACCTGCTCGCCCGCATCCGCGGCGCCCGCGACCGGGCCCGCGAGCGCGAGCTCATCGAGGCGCTCGCCCTCGACCCCTCGAAGCGGGTGCGCTCGTACTCGACCGGCAACCGGCAGAAGGTGCTGCTCGTCGCCGCCTTCGCCGCGCCGACGCCCCTGCTCGTGCTCGATGAGCCCACCGCCGGACTCGACCCGCTGATGGAGCAGGTGTTCGCCGAGTGCGTGCGCCGCGCGACCGCCGACGGGCGCACCGTGCTCCTGTCGAGCCACCTCCTCGCCGAGGTCGATCGGCTCTGCACCGAGGTGACGATCATCGCCGACGGCCGAGTCGTCGAATCGGGCTCGCTCGCGCATCTGCGCCACCTCGCCGCGCTCGACGTCGCCGTCGAGGGCGACGAGCGCCTCCTCGCCACGCTCGCGCAGCGCCTGCCCGGCGCCCTCGTCGACGGCGGCCGGCTCACCGCCGCCGTCGAGCGCGATCGGCTGCCCGAGGCGCTCGCCGCCATCGCCGCGAGCGGCGCGACCGACGTCACCGTCACGCCCGCGAGCCTCGAGTCGCTCTTCCTCCGCCACTACCGGGTCGGCGCCCGATGAGCGCGGTCGTCGGCCTGCTGCTGCGCCGCCACCGCATCGCGATCGGCGCGTGGCTGCTCGGCCTGCTCGCGCTCACGGCGGCGCTCGTGCCCGCCTACGCCGACACGTACGGCGTCGGCCCCGAGCGCGAGGCGATCGTCGCCGGCGTGCAGGCCGATCTCGGGCTCGTGCTCATGTACGGCGAGCTCACCGGGTCGAGCGTCGGCGAGCTCTACGCCTGGGAGATCGGCGGCTACCTGCTCGTGCTCGGCGGGGTGATGGCGGTGCTGCTCGGCACGGCGATGACCCGCGGCGCCGAGGACGCCGGCACGACCGAGCTGCTGCGCGCGAGCGGCCTGCGCCCGCGCGGCGCGCTGGATGCGGCGATCGCCGTGATCGCGCTGCTCGCCGCCGCGCTCGGGGGCGGCACCGCGGGCGCACTGCTGCTTCTGCGCGCCTTCGGGGAGGACGAGCTCACCGCGAGCGGCTCGCTGCTCATCGGCGCCGTGATCGGCGCGGCGACGCTCACGTTCGGGGGTATCGCGGTGGTCGCCGCCCAGCTGCGCGGCGACGCGCGCGCGGCCCGTGCGCTCGGCCTCGGCGCGGTCGCGGCGGCGTTCGCGCTGCGGGTGCTCGCCGACCGGGCCGACGCGGATGCGCTGCGCTGGCTCTCGCCGATCGCCTGGCGCGATCTCGTGCGGCCCTTCGCCGACGACCGCCTGGCCGCTCGCACCGATGCTCGCGGCGGGGGCGCTGCTCGTCGTGCTCGCCCGCGCCCTGCACCGCCGGCGCGAGCTCGGCGCGGGACTCGTGCCCGAGCGCGAGCGGCGGCGCGGACCGCTGCGGGTGGGCGGCGTCGGCGGTTGGGCGCTGCGCGAGGCGCGCGGCGCCGCGCTCGGATGGGCGATCGTCGTGCTCGCGCTGACGGGGCTGTTCGGCTCGATGATCTCGTCGCTGCTGCGCACCATGCGCGAGAGCGTCACCACTGCCGAGTTGCTCGAGCTGCTCGCCGGCGACGCCTCGGAGGTCGGCCTCGGCGGGGTGTTCGTCGGCTTCCTCGTGGCGTTCCTCGCGCTGCTCGTGCTCATCGCGGCGGTCGGGCTCGTGCTGCGCTGGCGCGGCGAGGAGGCCTCGGGGCGGCTCGTCAACGAGCTCGCCGCGGGCGCGCCGCGCTGGCGCTCGCTCGGCGCCCGGGTCGCGGTCGCCCTCGGCGTCGGCGCCGCGCTGCTGCTCGCCGTCGGGATCGTGCTCGGGCTGCTCGCCCGCGATCAGCTCGACGACGACGCCGGGCTCGGCTGGGCGATGAGCGCCGCGCTCGGCCAGCTGCCGGCGCTCGTCGCGGCGGTCGGTCTCGCGGCCGTGCTCGTCGCGGTGCTCCCCCGTCTCGCGCCGCTCATCTGGGCGGTCGTGGTGTGGACCGGCGCGGTCGCCTGGCTCGGTGGCCTGCTGCGACTGCCCGACGGGCTCATGCGCACGGGCCTGCTGCAGCACGGGCCGCAGCTCGCCGCATCCGGGTGGCCCGACTGGGGCGAGTGGCTCGTCGGCGCGCCGCTCGTGCTGCTCGGCATCGGCGCGACCTGCCTCGCGGCCGCGCTCGTGCTCGTCGGCCGGCGCGATCTGCGGCTCGGCTGATCGCCGGCTACGCCATCGCCGGCGCCTCCCACAGCGGCAGCTCGACGCCGATGCCCCGCTCGACGGCGGTGCGGTAGACGTGGGTGCCCCAGGCGACGTCCTCGATCGGCAGGCCGCCGACCGAGAGCAGCACGATCTCGTCGTCGTCGCGGCGGCCGTCGGCCTCGCCGGTGACGACCGGGCCGAGCTCCTCGATCTCCCATCGGCGCACCTTGCCCTCGGCGACGAGGTCGAGGAACTTGCAGCCGATGATGCCGACGTACTGGTGGGTCGGCGGCGGCGCGTCGATCGCCCACGCCTCGTAGAGGCCGTAGCTGTCGACGACCTTGCGCACGTCGGCGTGCTCGAGCGGCTCGTCGATGTTCGCGGGCGCCGGCATCGTCACGAAGGCGCCGGGCTTCAGCCACTCGCGCTCGAGCATCGGGTACTGGTCGACCTCGCCGGCCTTCGCGGTGGCGCAGTAGGCGACGACGTCGGCGCCGCGCACGGCCGCCTCGACCGAGTCGACGACGCGCACCTCGCGGATCCGAGGCAGCTCGGCGCGCACCCACGCCGTGAACTCCTCGAGGCTCGCGGCGCCGCGGCCGCGCACCTGCACGGTGTCGAGCCCGGGCAGCACCGCCGCCATCGCGGCGAGCGAGGTGCGGCCCATCACGCCCGGGCCGATCACACCGGCGACGCGCGAGTCGGGGCGGGCGAAGTGCCGGGCGCCGACGCCCGAGACGGCGCCGGTGCGCATCGCCGACAGCAGGTTCGCCGACATCAGCGCGAGGGGCGCGGCGGTGTCGGTGTCGCTGAGCATGAACATGAGGATCGACCGCGGCAGACCCTTGTCGCGGTTCGCGAGGTTCGAGCCGTACCACTTCACGCCGGTAGTGCCGTAGCGGCCGCCGAGGTAGGCGGGCATCGCGGTGAAGCGCCGCTCGTCGTCGCCGCGCGGCATCGTGGCGAACGGCGGCTCGTCGGGGAAGGTCATCCGCGCGCCGTGCGAGTCGTTGTTCGGCCCGGCCATGCGGTAGTCGCCGGCGGCGTAGAGGGCGAAGACCTCCTCCATCACGTCGACGCAGGCGGCCATGTCGGCGACGCCGGCGGCGATCATGTCGGGCTCGGAGAGGTACCGGAAGTCGATGCGGGTGCTCATCGGCGACTCCTTCATTGCTCGCGCTGCACCCGGGTCGGGGCGCGCATCCGTGTTCGGCGCGGATGCGCGCCGCAGAGCAATATAGGCGGTCGCCGTGTCGCGCGCGAAACCGCGGCGCGCGAGCGCGTCAGCGGCGGATCTGCGTCGACTCGCGGCGCTCGGTGATCGGCAGCAGCTGCTCCTGGATGATGCGGAGGTGGAGCGGGTGCTCGGCGTAGTGCTTCCAGGCGGCCTCCGACTCGAAGTCGGCGAGGATGACGAAGTCGGCGCCGGGGCGGAGCTTGTCGCTCGGCGCCGCGAGGTAGGCGAGGCAGCCGTCGAGCTTCACGGCGAAGTCGGTGAGCGAGCGGCCGAGTCGCTCGGCGGCGGCCGGGTCGGTGCCGGGCTTGAGGGTGAGGAGGACGACGTGGGTGATCATGCGCTCATTGTGGCCCATCCCGACGCGGCGCACCTGCCGGTGTCGGAGGCCCGGGCGACACTGCCGTCATGACCGCCGCACCCGCCGTCTCCGCCCAGCCCGCCGCGCACGGCGCCGACGCCGTCGCGCAGTGGCGACCGCCGCATCCCACCGACCTCGTCGCGACGATCGGCGCGCTGCGCCGCGGGGCCGGCGACCCGGCGCAGCGGCGCGCGGCGGTGCAGCCCGACGAGACCGCCGCGGTGTGGCGCGCGCAGCGCACCGCCGACGGGCCGGCGACGCTGCGGCTCGCGCAGCTCGGCGA
>JAAYAS010000238.1 GCA_012719255.1 Microbacteriaceae bacterium
CGCGATCGGCGAGCGGCTGCGGGTGTTCGAGGACTACCCGACGTCGCCGAACTGCACCTCGCCCTACGCGCCGGTGTGGATCGCGGAGATCGTGGAACGGCGCGCGACCGCCGCGCCGTGACCCGCGCCGTGGCCCGCGGCGCGGCGCCGGCGCGGCGTCAGGCCCGATAGCGCGCGAGCGGGGCGCGCCGCGCCGCGAGCCGCGTGCCGATGACGACGCCCGCACCGAGCACGAGCCCGGCGACGAACGAGCCCAGCCCGAACGCGTCGCCCCACCACGGGGCGGTCGAGGTCGCCTCCCCCACGGCCGGGTAGGCCGAGAGGATATAGGCGCTCGACAGCGCCGTCTGCAGCACGAGCAGCACGGACGCGCCGACGACGACGACGAGCCAGTGCACCCGAGCGAGCATCACGAGCAGCAGCGGCACGTGGGCGGCGACGAGCACCCCGAGCGCCGCGACGATCGGCGGCAGGGGCGAGAGCGCCGGCCGGTTGAGATCGATGACCGCCCCCGCCGGCAGCATCCCGGCGACGGCCTCGGAGATCGCGCCGGTGGCGACGGCGAAGACGAACTGGCCGATGCCGGCCAGGAGCGCGTAGAGGACGGCCTTGACGGCGAGCACTTCGAGCTGCTCGCGGCGGCTCCAGCCGCCGGCGATCGCCTCGCGGCGCGAGACCGCCGACTCGGCGCAGGCGCTGATCGCCACGACGATCATGATGATCGCCCACCACTCGGCGGGGCCGTTGAGACCGATCTCGATCGTCCCGCCGTCGCGCGGCACGAGGAGCACGATGGTGAGCGGCGCGATGATCGGCATGACGAGGGCGAGCAGCGCGCCCCAGAGCGAGGGGAGCACGTCGACGCGCCAGGCCGCGCGCCAGCGGGCCGCGAACGGGGTTCGGAGCCGGTCGGCCTCGGCCAGCGGGCGGAGCGCGGTGCGGATGGCGGGGTCGGCGGTGGTCATGCTGCGGCCTCCTTCGGGCTCGCGGCCTCGCCGTCGCGCACGAGGGCGACGAAGGCCTCCTGGAAATCGAGCTGCTCGGCGAGCACTCCGGCCGGCAGCGGGTCGAGCGCGCGGCCGTCGAGATCGACGACGAGCTCGCTGGTGGGACCGAGTACTCGGGCCGACACGACGGGCGCTCCGGCGGCCGCCTGCGCGACGCGCTCGGACGGGCCGACGAGCCGCAGGTAGCGCCCTCGCAGCTCTTCGACGGCGAGGTCGCCGATGAGCCGGCCGTCGCGGAGCACGAGCAGCCGCTCGGCGAGCCGCTCGAGCTCGCCGACGTTGTGCGAGGCGATGAGCACGGTGCGGCCGTCCTCGGCGTTCGCGCGCACGAGCTCCTCGTAGAGCGCGAATCGCTTCGGCACGTCGAGCCCGGCATGGGCCTCGTCGATGATGACGATCGGCGCTCCCGAGGCGAGGCCGCAGGCGATGGCGAAGCCCGACTGCTGCCCCGTCGAGAGACGGTGCAGCTTTCCGCGGGCCGGCAGGTCGAAGGCCCGGGCCAGCCGCTCGTAGACCGCGCCGTCCCAGCCCGGACGCGACTGCGCGAACCGAAGCGCGTCGCGCATCCGGAACTCGCCGAGATTGTTGCCGCCGTGGGCGACGGCGGTGTACGGGATGCGGGCATCGAGCGGCAACGGGCGGCCACCGATCGCGATGCCGCCGGCGCTCTCGGCGAGCTGGCCCGCGAGGATGCGCAGCAGTGTGGTCTTGCCCGAGCCGTTGGGCCCGAGCACCGCCGTGATCGCGCCGGGGGCGATCGTCGCCGTGAGGTCGCGCAGGGCGTCGCCGCGCGCGCCGAAGTAGTGCTTGCCGAGGCCCTGCAGCTCGATGGGGTCTCGGCGCGGGTCGGGTGCGGTGGTGGTCATGATGCTGCCTCCTGGCCGTCGGAGCCGATGGTGTCCGTTGCGGTCTCGCGCGCGATGCGCTCGACCTGCGCGGTGATGTCGGTGATGCTGAGGCCGAGCGCGAGTCCTTCGCGCACGGCGGGGGTGAGCGTGTCGGCGACGTAACCGGCGCGGCCGACGGCGGTGAGCCGCTCGCGGGCGCCCGGGGCGACGAACATGCCGATGCCGCGGCGCCGCTCGAGCAGTTCGTCGGCGACGAGCTCGGCGAACGCCTTGGCCGCGGTCGCGGGGTTGATGCGGTAGGCGGCTGCGTACTCGTTCGTCGACATGATCCGGTCGCCCTCGGAGAGCGCGCCGACGACGATCTGACGGCGCAGATAGTCGGCGAGCTGCCGGTAGATCGGCTCGCGGTCGCTGAGCTGCATCACTGCCCCCTTGGTTCCTTACATGACTAATGAACCAGAGAAGCAGTGAACGCGCAAGAGGCCGGGCGCACCGCATCCTGAACACGCACCCGGGCCGCTCGCGTAGCTTGGAGGCGATCACGAGCCGCCCGCGCCACCGTGCCGACCCGGCCGGTGTCGGCGCGTCGCGGCACCCGGAAGGAGCGGATCGATGCCGGCCGTCATGCTCGTCGCGTGGACCCTGTTCACGGCGGCGGTGCTCGCCGCGCACGCCCACCCGACGCGCGACCACCGCGCCGTCGACGACCGCGAGCTCGAGCGTCGGGCCGACCGCGTCGGGCTGCCGCTGCCCTTCGAGCTGCGCGGCGCGATCGCCGAGCGGGGCGCCCGGCGCGAGGGCGCGGTACGCGCGGTCGCCTGGGGCGGATTCGTCATCGCCGTGGCGCTCGGCGCCGCGGTGCACGTGCTCGGCCGCGATCGGGGCGACGGGCTCGCCGGCCCGATCGTCTTCGCCGTCTCGATGCTCGCACTCGCCGCCGGCCGCGTGATCGTCGCGTGGCGGCAGCGTCCCGCGCTCGTCGCGGGCGCGCCGCCGGCGGCCCGCGAGCGCGGGCTCGAGCCCGCCGACTACTCGACGCAGGCCGAGGAGACCGGCGCCTGGGCCGCGCTCGGGGTGATGCTCATCGCCCCGGCGGTGGCCTGGATGACCCTCGAGGTCGTGCCGGGCGACTCCGCCGCCGCCGGCACCGCGGCGATCGCCGCGCTCGTCGGCGCCGCGCTCGCGCTCGTCGCGTGGGCGCTGCTGCGCGGCGCCGAGACCCGTATCGCGCATCGTCCCCAGTTCGCGCACGACGACGTCGAGCTCGCCTGGGACGACGCCGACCGCAGCGGCGCGATCCGCCTCCTTCGCCGCACGATGGCGGCGGTCGCGCTCGTGCCGGCCGCGCTGCTCGCCCTCGTCGTGCTCGAGCTCGCCCCCGCGGTGGGCGAGCTCGACGGGCTCGAGAGGAACGCGGCGTTCTGGACCCTCGTGTGGGCCGGCGCGCTCGCGGTCGTCTGCGCGATCGGCCCGTACCTCTTCCTCGCCGCGGGCCGCCGCAACCTCAACCCCTCGCTGCGCCTGTGGCGCGGCACCGACTTCGGAAGCGACCCGCGATGACCGGCACCGCACTCCCCGCCATCGACCCCGCCGACGCCCGGCCGCCGTACGAGCAGCTGCGCGAGGGCATCGCCGAGCGCATCGAGGCCGGCGCGCTCCCTGTCGGCGCGAAGCTGCCGACCGTCCGAGCCCTCGCCGTCGAGCTCGGCATCGCCCCGAACACGGTCGCCCGCGCCTATCGCGAGCTCGAGTCGCTCGGCCTCCTGCGCACCGCCGGCCGCGCCGGCACCTTCGTCGCCGAGCCCGAGCTCGGGGATGCGGAGCGCGAGGCGGTGCGCCGACTCACCGCCGACTACGTCGCGCAGCTGCGCGCCCTCGGCGTCGCGCCCCAGCGCGTTCCGGCTCTGGTCGCCGCCGAGCTCGGCGCTCTCCGCCCCGAATCCGACCGGTAGTCGCCGCCGCCGGCACCGGCCGGAACAGTTGCGCCTGCGGCTACCGATCGGAGCCGGCGCGGACCTCGGGGGCGCTGACGGTCGCGACGGTGGGGCCGCCGAGGGGGCTGTCGATCGTGAGCTCGCCGTCGAAGGGGGCGAGGCGGCGGCGGATCCCGGCGAGCCCGCCCTCCGGCCGCGCCGCGTCCGCGCCGCCGCGGCCGTCGTCGCGCACGGCGAGCGCGACGCGGCCGCCGTCGGCGGCGAGCTCGACCTCGACGCGGGTCGGGTCGGCGTGCTTCGCGGAGTTCGCGATGAGCTCGGCGGCGGCGAAGTAGAGGGCCGACTCGAGCGACCCCGCGAGCCGGTGCTCGAGCCGCGAGTCGATCGTCACCCGCAGGGACGCGGTCGCCGCGAGCGCGTGCAGCGCGTCGGCGAGCCCGCGATCGGCGAGCACGGGCGGACGGATGCCCCGCACGAGCGCCCGCAGCTCGCCGAGCGCATCCGATTGCTGCGATTTCGCGGCGTCGAGCAGCCGTCGCGCCGCCTCGGGGTCGGAGTCGAGCAGCTCGACGGCGCGATCGATCGTCATCCCCGTGGCCACGAGCCGCGCCTGCGCGCCGTCGTGGAGATCCCGCTCGATCCGGCGCAGCTCGGCCTCCTGCAGCTCGAGCGCGGTGGCGCGGGTGGTCGCGAGGTGATCGACGCGCTCGCGCAGGCCCTCGGCGGGATCGGTGCCGAGCATCGCGCGCCGCCAGCGCCCCTGCAGACGCAGCAGATCGCGGGCGAACCACCGGCCGGCCGCCAGCTCGACGAGACCGAGCAGCGCGGCGGCGAAGAACCAGCCCGTGTCGAGCA
>JAAYAS010000239.1 GCA_012719255.1 Microbacteriaceae bacterium
GCCGCGATCGTCTACTACGTGGTCATGTCGATGATCTCCGAGAGCGTGCTCGCCGATTCGATCACCTCGATGGGCCTCGCGGTCGCGCTCTACTACGCGATCACCTCGTTCGCGTGCGTCTGGTACTTCCGCGACACCCTCCGCGACAGCGCCCGCAACCCCTGGATGCGCGGCATCCTGCCGATGCTCGGCGGCCTCATGCTCACCTACGCGTTCATCCAGTCGGCGATCGACATGATCAGCACCGACTACAGCGAGACGGTGCTGCTCGGCGTCGGCGGCGCATTCGTGATCGGCGTCGGCTCGCTCGGCCTCGGCTTCGTGCTCATCGGCCTGTGGGCGCTCAACCCGGCGTCTCGCCCGTTCTTCCGCGGCGAGAGCCTCAACCGCGAGACGCCGGTGCTCGTCGAGCGCCCGTCCCGATCAGAGCATGCAGCTCACGCACTCGTCGACCTGCGTGCCCTCGAGGGCGAGCTGGCGCAGGCGGATGTAGTAGATCGTCTTGATGCCCTTCGTCCAGGCGTAGATCTGCGCGCGGTTGATGTCGCGGGTCGTCGCCGTGTCCTTGAAGAAGAGCGTCAGCGACAGGCCCTGGTCGACGTGCTGGGTCGCCGCCGCGTAGGTGTCGATGATCTTCTGGTAGCCGATCTCGTAGGCGTCCTCGAAGTACTCGAGGTTGTCGTTCGAGAGGAACGGCGCCGGGTAGTAGACCCGCCCGAGCTTGCCCTCCTTGCGGATCTCGATCTTCGAGGCGATCGGGTGGATCGACGAGGTCGAGTTGTTGATGTACGAGATCGAGCCGGTCGGCGGCACGGCCTGCAGGTTGCGGTTGTACATGCCGTACTGCTGCACGTCGGCCTTGAGCTGGCGCCAGTCGTCCTGGGTGGGGATGCGGTGGCCCTCGAACAGCTCGCGCACGCGCTCGGTGGCGGGCGCCCACTCCTGCTCGGTGTACTTGTCGAAGAACTCGCCGGTCGCGTACTTCGAGGTCTCGAAGTCGGCGAAGCGCTCGCCGCGCTCGCGGGCGATGGTCATCGACGCGCGGATCGCGTGGAAGAGCACCGTGTAGAAGTAGATGTTCGTGAAGTCGATGCCCTCCTCCGAGCCGTAGTGCACGCGCTCGCGGCCGAGGTAGCCGTGGAGGTTCATCTGGCCGAGGCCGATCGCGTGCGAGCGGGCGTTGCCCTGGCGGATCGACGGCACCGAGTCGATGCTCGACATGTCGCTGACGGCGGTGAGGCCGCGGATGGCGGTCTCGACGGTCTTGCCGAGGTCGTCGGTGTCCATCGCCAGCGCGATGTTCATCGAGCCGAGGTTGCACGAGATGTCGTCGCCGATGTGCTCGTACGAGAGGTCGTCGTGGTAGGTCGAGGGCGAGTTCACCTGCAGGATCTCGCTGCAGAGGTTCGACATGTTGATGCGGCCCTCGATCGGGTTCGCCCGGTTCGCGGTGTCCTCGAACACGACGTACGGGTAGCCCGACTCGAACTGGATCTCGGCGATCGTCTGGAAGAACGCGCGCGCGTCGATCTTCGTCTTCTTGATGCGCGCGTCGTCGACCATCTCGTGGTAGTGCTCGGTGAGCGGCAGGTCGCCGAAGGGCACGCCGTAGACGCGCTCGACGTCGTAGGGCGAGAAGAGGTACATCGGCTCGTTCTTCTTCGCGAGCTCGAAGGTGATGTCGGGGATGACCACGCCGAGCGAGAGCGTCTTGATGCGGATCTTCTCGTCGGCGTTCTCGCGCTTCGTGTCGAGGAAGCGCATGATGTCGGGGTGGTGCGCCGAGAGGTACACCGCGCCGGCGCCCTGGCGCGCGCCGAGCTGGTTCGCGTAGGAGAAGGA
>JAAYAS010000240.1 GCA_012719255.1 Microbacteriaceae bacterium
GAGATGAGCGCCATCTGGTCGGTGTAGATCGGGTCGCTGAGCAGCACGATCTCGGCGCGCTGCTCGGTGCGGTACCAGGCGGCGATCGTGACGTCGGCGCGGCCCGACTGCACGGTCGGGATGTTCGCGGCGGTGGCGGCGGAGGTGGCGCTGATCGTGAGGCAGTTCTCCTCGGCGAAGGCGGTGACGACGTCGCCGTCGACGCCGGTGACGTTGCCGCCCTCGAGCTTCGCGAACGGCGGCAGGTCGTAGAGCACCACCGACAGCTCGCCGTCCTTGATCGTCGAGAACTCGTGCTTCGGCGTGCACTCGCCGCCGGCCTCGCCTGCGCCGCCGGCGCCGCCGCTCGCGCCGCCGCCGGCGCAGGCCGTGAGGCCGAAGAGCGAGGCTGCGGCGAGGGCGCCGATCAGGGTGTTGCGGATGCGTCGCTGGGTCATGGTGAACTCCTCGTTGAGTCGGTCGGTGGTGGGTGGACGGGGTCGGACGGGGTCGGTCAGGCGAGGTGGCGGGCGAGCCGCTTCTCGGTCCAGCTCGTGAGGGCGCTGGCGGGGATCGTGATCATCGCGTAGAAGAGGCCCGCGAGGATGAGCACCGAGAGGTACTGGAAGGTGCTCGAGCCGATCGAGTACGCCTTCGAGAGCAGCTCGGGCAGGGCGATCGTGTAGGCGAGCGCGCTCGCCTGGAAGATGAGGATCGCGAAGCCGATGAGCGCGGGGATGGCGATGCGGAAGCCCTGCGGGATCACGATGTCCCAGAGCGTGTGCCAGGGCTTCATGCCCATCGCCTCGGCGGCCTCGATCTCGCCCTGCGGCACCGCCTGCAGCCCGCCGCGGATGATCTCCGAGGTGTAGGCGGCGGTGGTGAGGGCGAGCGCGAGCGCGGCGGCGAGGAACGAGTCGAGCGCGATGGTCGGGGCGACGGAGGGGACGCCGAAGTAGATCACCTGCAGCAGCACGAGCGCGGGCGTGCCGCGGCCGAGCTCGACGAAGGTGACGACGACGGCCTGGATCAGCTTGTTCGGGTGGCTCGCGAACACCGCGAGCAGCAGGCCCCCGGGGATGCCGAACAGCAGCGCGAGGCCGGTGACCTGCAGGCTGACGCCGAGGCCGGGCAGCAGCTGGGGGATGAAGTTCAGCCAGTTCTCGAGGAAGTTCACTTCGCCACTCGCTTTCGCATGTTCGCGTCGAGCTTGCGCGTCGCCCACGCGGTGGGGAGGGTCATCACGATGTAGACGGCGGCCGCGATGAGGAACGGGCCGAGCGCGTCGATCTGCTGGCGCGACTGCTCGTTCGCGTAGTAGACGACCTCGGTGACGCCGATGACGTAGGCGACCGACGAGTCCTTGAGCAGGCCGATGCCGTAGGTGGCGGCGGCGGGGATCGACACGCGGAACACCTGCGGGCCGATGACGTCGCCGTAGACGCTGCCGCGGCCGAGGCCGAGCACCTCCGCGGCCTCCCACTGGCCCTGGTGGATGGAGCGCAGGCCGCCGCGGTAGATCTCGGCCATGTACGCCGACGAGACGACGCCGAGGCCGATGACGGCGGCCATGAACGAGGTGATCTGCGGGATCTGCGTGCCGAGGCCGAAGTAGATGATGAACAGCCACACGACCGGCGGGATGCCGCGCAGCAGCTCGATGATCGAGATCGCGAGCCAGCTCAGCGGCGGGAACTTGCTGCGGCGCGCGAGCACGAGCGGGATGCCGCCGACGAGCCCGATCGCGAACGCGAGCACCGTGATGCCGAGCGTGACCGGCACGCCCTTGAGGATTGCGAGCAGGACCTCCATGATCAGCGGTCCAGCACGGCTCGGAGGAACTCGCGGGTGCGCTGCTCCTTGGGGGCGGTGAAGATCTCCTCCGGGTCGCCCTCCTCGAGGATGCGGCCGTCGGCCATCACGACGAGGTCGTCGCTGACGTCGCGGGCGAACTGCATCTCGTGGGTGACGACGACC
>JAAYAS010000241.1 GCA_012719255.1 Microbacteriaceae bacterium
GGAGCGCGCGCAGACGCAGCGGCGCACCGCCTCGACCCGCCGCGAGAAGTCGTTCGTCGAGGAGGTGCTCGGCTCGCGCACCGGGCAGACCGTCGTGCGCGAGGTCGTGCGCGGCGTGTTCGGCGGCCTCTTCAAGGGCGGCCGGCGGTGACCGCGGCGCGCGGGCCCGTCGGCCTCAGCGCCTTCCCGCTCACCCCGCTCGCCGACGACGCGCTCGACGAGCCCGCCCTCGCGCGCCTCGTCGGCCGGCTCGCCGACGCCGGCGTCGACTCGATCACCGTCCTCGGCTCGACCGGCTCGTACGCCTACCTCGACGCCGCCGAGCGCGCCCGCGCCGCCCGCATCGCCGTCGAGGCCGCCGGTGCGAGGCCCGTGCTCGTCGGCATCGGCGCGCTGCGCACCGCCCAGGTGCTCGAGCACGCCGCCGCGGCCGAGGCCGCCGGGGCACGGGGCCTGCTGCTCGCGCCGATGACCTACCAGCCGCTCACCGCCGACGAGGTGCTCGGCCTCTACCGCGCCGTCGTCGAGCGCACCGAGCTGCCCGTCGTCGTCTACGACAACCCCGGCACGACCCGGTTCGAGTTCGACCTCGACCTCTACGCGCGCATCGCCGAGCTCCCCGGCATCGCCTCGATCAAGATCCCCGCGGTGCCCGCCGACCCCGTGCGCGCCGCCGAGCGCATCGCCGCGATCCGCACCGTCGTGCCCGAGCGCATCACGATCGGCGTCTCCGGCGACGCCTCGGCGGCCCGCGGGCTCGCCGCCGGCTGCGACGCCTGGTACTCGGTGATCGGCGGCACCCTCCCCGAGCCGGCGCTCGCGATCGTCCGCGCCGCCCGGGCCGGTCGCATCGACGAGGCCCTCGCCGAATCCGATCGGCTCGAGCCGCTCTGGCGGCTGTTCGCCGAGCTCGGCGGCAGCCTGCGGGTCACCGCCGCGATCGCCGAGCACCTCGGTCTCGCGCCGCGCGAGTGCCTGCCGCTGCCGCTGCGCGGCCTCGACCCGGATGCGCGGGCGCGCGTCGCCGAGGTCGTCGAGCGGCTCGGACTCGGCTGAGTCGACGCCGTCGAGCGCCGCCCGCTCGCGGGCCGATGCGCCGCGGCCCGGGCGGCGCGACGATCCCCGGGCTCAGGCCGCGAGGGCCAGCGCGTTCATGCGGCGCGAGTGCTGCGCGTAGTACTCCTGCAGGAAGCCCTCGAGGAGCTCCTCGGCGCCCTCGACGACCTCGTCGGCGCGCTTCGAGGCGGGGATGCCGTAGAAGCCGCGGGCCCAGACGCCCGCGTCGCCCGCGATCCGCCGGCCCCACATCGCGAGCCGGTCGTCGAGGGTCGAGTCCTCCTCGAACAGGCGGCGCAGCGCGGTCACGAGCGGCGCCTGCGCGTCCTCCCATCCGAGCAGCTCGTCGAACGCGGCCTGCCCGGCCGGCTCGATGCCGCCGGTCTCGGCGAGCAGCGCCACCGACTGCGCGATCGCATCCTCGACGAACCCGGCGCCGAGGTGCACCGAGAGCAGCCGCTCGAAGCGGTCGCGCCCGCGCAGCGGTCGGCGCAGCGCGTCGACGATCGCGGCGACCTCGACCGGGTCGTCGACGCCGGCGCCCTCGCGGGCCTTCGCCGCGAGGCGCGCGAAGCCGTCGCGCGCGGCGACGAGCTCATCGCCGATCGACGCGCCGTGGAACTCGCCGACGAGCCCCGCGAGCTCGGCCTCGAACGACGAGAGCAGCTGCGCGAGCACGGCGTGCAGTCGCGACGGGGCGGGGACGAGCGCGGCGATGGCGGTTTCACGGGTCACCCGGCCAGCCTACCCGTCGCCCGCGGGGCCCGGATGCGCGCCCCGCGCGCGCAGAGGCGCCGCCCCGGGAGGCGCAGGAGTAGGCTGGTGGGCGTGCCGCGGACGGCACCGCGCCCTTCGACCACTCCCGGGCGCCTTCCACTTCGACGCGCAAAGGGCGTATCCGATCTTGAACTTCACCGACCTCGGCATCGACGACGACATCGCGGGCGTGCTCGCCGACAAGGGCATCACCGAGCCCTTCCCCATCCAGCAGGAGACGATCCCGCTCGCGCTGCGCGGCCAGGACATCATCGGCCAGGCGAAGACCGGCACCGGCAAGACCCTCGGCTTCGGCCTGCCGCTGCTGCAGCGCCTCGGCCTCGACCCCGAGCCGGGCGTGCAGGCGCTCGTCGTCACCCCCACCCGCGAGCTCGCCGCCCAGGTGTACGAGGACCTCGAGCTCGCCGCCTCGGCCCGCTCGACCGTCGTCGTGCCGATCTACGGCGGCAAGGCGTACGAGGAGCAGATCGAGCAGATCAAGGCCGGCGCGCAGGTCATCGTCGCTACCCCCGGTCGCCTCATCGACCTCATGAACCAGCGCGTGCTCTCGCTCGCGAAGGTGAAGGAGATCGTGCTCGACGAGGCCGACCGGATGCTCGACCTCGGCTTCCTGCCCGACGTCGAGAAGATCTTCGCGAAGCTGCCGGCCGTGCGCCACACCATGCTCTTCTCGGCGACGATGCCGGGCCCGATCCTCACGCTCGCGCGCCGCTTCATGTCGTCGCCGGTGCACATCCGCGTCACCGACCCCGACGAGGGCGTGCTGCAGTCGAACATCGCCCACCACGTCTACCGGGCCCACCCGCTCGACAAGGACGAGATGATCGCCCGCATCCTGCAGGCCGAGGGCCGCGGCAAGACCGTCGTGTTCATGCGCACGAAGCGGGCCGCCGCGAAGCTCGTCGAGGAGCTCCGCGACCGCGGCTTCAAGGCGGCCGCCGTGCACGGCGACATGAACCAGGAGCAGCGCGAGCGCTCGATGGCGAACTTCCGGGCCGGCAGGTCGGACGTGCTCATCGCCACCGACGTCGCCGCCCGCGGCATCGACGTCGACGACGTCACGCACGTCATCAACCACACCATCCCCGAGGACGAGAAGGCGTACCTGCACCGCGTCGGCCGCACCGGCCGCGCCGGCGCCACCGGCATCGCCGTCACCTTCGTCGACTGGGACGACCTGCACCGCTGGGCGCTCATCGCGAAGGCGCTCGAGATCGGCGACGAGGAGCCGCGCGAGACGTACTCGTCGTCGCCGCACCTCTACGAGGAGCTCCGCATCCCCGAGGGCACGAAGGGCCGCCTCGCCGGCGCCGTGCACTCGCGCCGCGAGCCGCAGCAGCGCTCGGGCGAGGGCGGCGAGCGCTCGGCCTCGGGCCGTTCGCGCTCGCGCAGCCGCTCGCGCCGCCGCACCGGCGGCGAGGCCTCGGGCGAGGCGACCGCGCAGGCCGTCGACAGCGCCGCCGCCGTCGAGGGCTCGGCCGACGCCGCCCCCGGCGAGGGCTCGGCCCCGGCGCGCCGTCGTCGCCGCC
>JAAYAS010000242.1 GCA_012719255.1 Microbacteriaceae bacterium
AGAACGAGCTCGACGAGGTCGCCGCCCGCGCCCTCATCGACCACGGCGTGCAGGTCGTCGCCGAGGGCGCCAACATGCCCTGCACCCCGCGCGCCGCGACGATGTTCCGCGAGCACCGCGACGTGCTGTTCGGCCCCGCGAAGGCCGTGAACTCGGGCGGCGTCGCCACCAGCGCGCTCGAGATGCAGCAGAACGCCTCGCGCGACTCGTGGTCGTTCGACTACACCGAGGCGCGCCTCGACGAGATCATGGTCGACGTGCACGAGCGCTGCCGCGCCACCGCCGCCCAGTACGGCCACCCCGACGACTACGTGCTCGGCGCGAACATCGCCGGGTTCACCAAGGTCGTCGACGCGATGATCGCGCACGGCGTCGTCTGATCCGCCGCGGGTTTGACCCGCCCCGGCGCGCCGCCTATGGTGACCGGTGACGACAGGGGAGCGCCCGGAGAGGGGCGCTGAGAGTGCGGCAGCATCCGCAGACCCTCGAACCTGAACCGGTTAGCACCGGCGGAGGGAGTCGGGATCTCTCCCCGTGGCGCACCCGCGCCGCGGGCCTCCATCGCATATGGAGGACCACACATGCAACGTCGCAACATCCGCGCCGCGCTCGCCGCGGCCGCCGTGCTCGCGCTCGGCCTCACCGGCTGCTCGACCATCGGCCAGGGCGGCTCGTCCGGCGCCGGCGAGGGCACCGACGGCGGTGCCGGCGGCACCGTCACGATCATCACCCACGACTCGTTCGCCATCACCGACGAGCAGATCGCCGCGTTCGAGGCCGAGTCGGGCTACACGCTGCGCACCACGGCCCCCGGCGACGCCGGCTTCGTGGTGAACCAGCTCATCCTCGGCAAGGACGCCCCGACGGTCGACGGCTTCTACGGCGTCGACAACTACTCGGCGCAGACGATCCTCGACGAGGGCGTCGTCGCCGGGTACCGGCCCGAGTCGCTGCCGGCCTCGGCCGAGCAGTACCTGATCGGCGAGGGCCTGACGCCGATCGACCGCGGCCAGGTCTGCCTCAACGTCGACCACCAGTGGTTCACCGACAACGGCGTCGCCGAGCCGACCTCGTTCGCCGAGCTCGCGCAGCCCGAGTACGCCGAGCTGCTCGTCGTCACCGACCCGGCGACCTCGTCGCCCGGACTCGCCTTCCTCGTCGCCACCATCGCCGAGCACGGCGAGGACGGCTGGCAGGACTACTGGACGCAGCTGCTCGACGGCGGCGCGAAGGTCGCCGCCGGCTGGTCGGACGCGTACTACACCGACTTCTCGGGCGCCGACGGCGAGGGGCCGTTCCCGATCGTCGTGAGCTACTCGTCGTCGCCGGCGTACTCGGAGGGCCGCACCGGCTCGCTCGACTTCAGCTGCACCGACCAGATCGAGTACGCGGGCGTCGTCGAGGGCGCCGCGAACCCCGAGGGCGCGCAGGCGTTCATCGACTTCATGCTCGCCGAGGAGTTCCAGACGGCGCTGCCCGAGAACATGTACATGTACCCGATCGACGACGCGATCGAGCTGCCCGCCGAGTGGGCGCAGTACGCGACGCTCAGCGACGACCCGCTCGAGGTCGACCCGGCGACCGTCGCCGAGCACCGAGAGCAGTGGATCACCGAGTGGACCGAGCTGCGCGAGCAGCGCTGATCCGCCGACCCGATCCGAAAACCGGAACGACGATCGCCCCGTGACCGCGAGCACCGCGTGACCACGAGCATCCAGCGACGACGGCGAGCGCTCGGCCCTGCGGGCTGGGCGCTCGCCGTCGCCGTGCCGCTCGCGTTCCTCGCAGTGTTCTTCGCCTGGCCGGTCGGCGCGATGCTCTGGCGCGGCGCCGTCGGCGAGGGGGCGCTCGCGCACTTCGCCGAGGTGCTCGGCCGCGAGCGCACCTGGCGGATCGTCGGCCAGACCCTCTGGATGGCCGTCGCCGGCACGGCGCTGTCGGTGGTGCTCGGGGTGCCCGGCGCCTACGCGCTCTACCGGCTGCGGTTCCCGGGCCGCGACGCGCTGCGGGCGATCGCGACGGCGCCGTTCGTGCTGCCGACCGTCGTCGTCGGCGTCGCGTTCCGGGCCCTCCTCGCCGAGCGCGGCCCGCTCGGCGGACTCGGCCTCGACGGCACGATCACCGCGGTGGTGCTCGCGATGGCGTTCTTCAACTACTCGGTCGTCGTGCGCACCGTCGGGCAGCTCTGGGCGAGCCTCGACCCGCGCTCGGCCGAGGCGGCCCGCACGCTCGGCGCCTCGCCGCTGCGGGCGTTCGCGACGGTGACGCTGCCGCAGCTGGGACCGGCGATCGCCGCGGCCGCGAGCATCGTGTTCCTGTTCTGCTCGACCGCGTTCGGCATCGTGCAGACGCTCGGGCGCCCCGGGTACGGCACGCTCGAGACCGAGATCTACGTGCGCACCGCGACCTTCCTCGACCTGCGCACGGCGGCGGTGCTCTCGTGCCTGCAGCTCGCGATCGTCGTGCTCGCGGTGGTCGTCGCGAACCTCCTGCGACGGGGCACCGAGACGTCGCTGCGGCTTCGCGACTCGCGCGAGCGCAAGCCCGGGCGGGGGGATGCGCCGGTGCTCGGCCTCACGCTCGTGGTCGTGGTCGGGCTCGTGCTCGCCCCGCTCGCGGCGCTGCTCGCGCGCTCGTTCACGGTCGACGGCGCCTGGAGCCTCGCCAACTACGCGCGGCTCGCGACCGCGGGCGCGGGATTCGCCGGCGGCACCACGGTGCTGCAGGCCCTCGAACACTCGGTGCGCATCGCCTTCGACGCGATGCTCGTCGCGCTCGCGATCGGCGTGCCGCTCGCGCTCGTGCTCTCGCGCCGGCCGCGCGGGCGCCGGCTCGTGCGCTGGCAGCGGCTCCTCGACGGCGCGGTGATGCTGCCGCTCGGGGTGTCGGCGGTGACGGTCGGCTTCGGCTTCGTCGTCTCGCTGCAGGCCGCGAGCCCCGAGCTCGCCCGCTCGGGTGCGCTCGTGCCGCTCGCGCAGGCGGTGGTCGCGCTGCCGATCGTCGTGCGCCTGCTCGTGCCGGTGCTGCGCGCGATCGACCCGCGGCAGCGGGAGGCCGCGGCGACGCTCGGCGCCTCGCCCGGCCGGGTGCTGCGCACGATCGACGGACCGGTGCTCGCGCGGGGGCTCGGCGTCGCTGCGGGATTCGCGTTCGCGATGTCGCTCGGCGAGTTCGGCGCGACCACGTTCCTCGCGCGCCCCGACTACCTCACGCTGCCGGTGCTGATCGTGCGGCTGCTCGGCAGGCCCGGGGCCGACAATTACGGGATGGCGATGGCCGCGGCGGTCGTGCTCGCGGTCGTGACGGGAGGCATCATGCTGATCTGCGAGCGGCTGCGGCCGCGCGGCGCCGGCGGGGGCGGCGGGCTGTGGTGACGGCGCCGGCGCTCGAGGTGCGCGACGCGACCGTCGCATACGACAACGGGTTCGTCGCGGTGCGCGGGGTCTCGTTGGAGCTCGCCGAGGGCGAGATCATCGCGCTGCTCGGGCCCTCGGGCTCGGGCAAGTCGACGCTCCTGCGCGCGATCGCCGGGCTCGAGCGGCTCGCCGGCGGCGAGATCCGGATGCGCGGACGGCGCGTCGACGACGTGCCCACCCACCTGCGCGGCACCGGCATGGTGTTCCAGGACGGTCAGCTGTTCCCGCACCGCTCGGTCGCGCGGAACATCGGCTACGGCCTCGAGCGCCGCGGGGCCGATCGGGCCCGCTGGCGCGAGCGCGTCGACGAGATGCTCCGCCTCGTCGGGCTCGAGGGCTACGGCGGACGGGCGGTGACCGAGCTGTCGGGCGGCCAGCAGCAGCGGGTGGCCCTCGCCCGCGCGCTCGCGCCCGAGCCGCAGCTGCTGCTGCTCGACGAGCCGCTCTCGGCCCTCGACCGCGCCCTGCGCGAGCGGCTCGCCGGCGAGCTGCGCGAGATCCTCCGCGCGACGGCGACGAGCGCCATCCACGTCACGCACGACCAGGAGGAGGCCTTCACCGTCGCCGACCGGATCGCCGTGCTCGACGAGGGGCGGCTCGAGCAGCTCGGCACCGCCGGCGAGCTGCTCTCGGCGCCGGCGAGCCCGGCCGTCGCCGATCTGCTCGGCGCCCGGGCGCGCATCGAGGCGACGGTCGTGGCGCGGGATGCGGCGGGCGGCACCGTCGAGATCGCGCGGCAGCGCACTCCCGTCGCGGGCCTGCGCGCCGAGGTGGGCGAGACCGTGCGGCTGCGCCTGCGCTGAAGCCGGGCGAGCACCGCGGAAACAGGCCGGACACGCCCGGGATTCCGGCGCCATTTGCGCAGTCGGCGGGATCTGCGTAATGTATCCATCTGTTGCCGCGAGGTGCCCAGCGCGAAGCGCGAAGGCCTCAAGGCGGTAACCGCTCCCGCAGGGCTCACGAGCCCGCGGAACCCTGCTCGGCAGGAGTCGTCACGACCCCACCGCAGCGGGCGGCCAGATCGCGAGGCCGGCGAGTCGAATTGACAAGCCGAAGCGAGATGGCTAAGATGGAGAAGTTGCTCTCGGGCGACACACTCGCAGCAGCGGGTGGAGAACCGAGAAGCATCCGTTCCTTGAGAACTCAACAGCGTGCACACATGTCAAATGCCAAATTTTAACCTCGTATGGCGGCCGGCTTCTGGTTGGTCGTCTGCGATTCCTTTTGGATGATTGATGGATTGTCAGCAATGAC
>JAAYAS010000243.1 GCA_012719255.1 Microbacteriaceae bacterium
ATCGGCCGCACCTGGCAGATGTCGACCATCCAGCTCGACTTCAACCTGCCCGAGCTGTTCGATCTCGAGTACGCGGCCGCCGACGGCACCCGCCAGCGCCCGGTGATGATCCACCGCGCGCTGTTCGGCTCGATCGAGCGCTTCTTCGGCGTGCTCGTCGAGCACTACGCGGGCGCATTCCCGGTGTGGCTCTCGCCCGAGCAGGTCGTCGGCATCCCCGTCGCCGAGGAGTACGCCGACTACCTCGGCGCCGTCATCGACCGGCTCCGGAAGTCGGGCGTGCGCGCCGTCCTCGACGACTCGGCCGATCGGATGCCGAAGAAGATCCGCACCCACACGAAGGCGAAGGTGCCGATCCAGCTCATCGCCGGTGAGGACGACCGCTCCGCCGGGGCGGTATCGTTCCGGTTCCGCGACGGCTCGCAGCGCAACGGCGTGCCGGTCGACGAGGCGGTCGAGCTCATCCTCGCCGCGATCCGCGAGCACCGGCTCGTGGACACCGACGAGGATCTCTGATGGCGGGCGGCTACCTCGGGTTCCCCGAGGGCGAGCTCGCCGGCTGCGAGTTCGTGCCGGCGGGGGAGTACGCCGCCGTGCCCGACTCGCTGCAGCGCACCTGGGTGCCGCACCGGATGACGTACATCGTCGACGACGAGCGGCACAAGCCCTCGACCGCCTGCCCGTTCTGCGAGGTGCCGAAGCGCGACGACGCCGACGGCCTCGTCGTGCACCGCGGCGAGCTCGCCTACGTGGTGATGAACCTCTACCCGTACAACTCCGGCCACCTGCTCGTGTGCCCCTACCGGCACTTCGCGAGCTACGCGGACGCGACGGACGAGGAGGTGCTCGAGATCGGCGCGCTCACCCGGCAGGCGATGGCCGCGCTGCGGAGCGCCACGAACTGCGCCGGCTACAACATCGGCATGAACCAGGGCGAGGTGGCCGGCGCCGGGGTCGCCGCCCACCTGCACCAGCACATCGTGCCGCGCTGGGCGGGCGACTCGAACTTCCTGCCGATCATCGGCCGGACCAAGCCCGTGCCGCAGCTGCTCGGCGACCTGCGCGCGCTCCTCGCCGAGCACTGGCCGCGCGGCTGATGCCGGTCGCGGCCGCGTGCCGCTAAAATGAATGCCATTCCCCATTGGCGTGGATGAAAGGAACCCACACAGTGACTGACCAGAAGCAGGGCGGCGACGACCGCGTCAAGCGCGGCCTCGCCGACCACTTCAAGGGCGGCGTCATCATGGATGTCGTCACCCCCGAGCAGGCCCGCATCGCCGAGGACGCCGGCGCCGTCGCCGTCATGGCGCTCGAGCGCGTGCCCGCCGACATCCGCGCGCAGGGCGGCGTCGCCCGCATGAGCGACCCCGACCTCATCGACTCGATCATCGCCGAGTTGAAGGTGCCGGTGATGGCGAAGGCCCGCATCGGCCACTTCGTCGAGGCGCAGGTGCTCGAGGCGCTCGGCGTCGACTTCATCGACGAGTCCGAGGTGCTCAGCCCCGCCGACTACGTCAACCACATCGACAAGCACGACTTCGGCGTGCCGTTCGTCTGCGGCGCCACCAACCTCGGCGAGGCGCTGCGCCGCATCAACGAGGGCGCGGCGATGATCCGCTCGAAGGGCGAGGCCGGCACCGGCGACGTCTCGGAGGCGATGAAGCACATCCGCAAGATCAAGGGCGAGATCCGCCAGCTGCAGGCGCTCCCCGCCGACGAGCTCTACATCGCCGCGAAGGAGCTGCAGGCCCCGTACGCGCTCGTCGCGGAGGTCGCCCGCACGGGCGAGCTGCCCGTGCCGCTGCTCGTCGCCGGCGGCGTCGCCACCCCCGCCGACGCCGCGATG
>JAAYAS010000244.1 GCA_012719255.1 Microbacteriaceae bacterium
CGCGCGCTCGATCGCCGCGACCGTCGCGCCCATCGCCGGCGGCCTCGCCGAGGCGCCGGCCGCGGCCGCCGAGCCGCTCGCGAGCACCACCGCGCAGAGCGGCTCGACGCTCGCCGCCGATGCGGCCGAGTACACCGCCGGCGCGACCATCGAGCTCGCCTACGCGACCGACGCCCCGCACGCGAAGAACTGGATCGGCGTCTACCCGGCCGACGTCGCCCCCGGGACCCGCACCTCCCTGCTGTGGACGTACACGCCCGACGCCGCCGGCACCGCCGAGTTCGTGCTCGACCTGCCCGCCGGCGACTACCGCGCCTACCTGCTCGCCCGCGACGGGTACGGCGTGCTCGGCGAGCCGGTCTCGTTCGCGGTGGTCGCCGACCCCGACGCGCCGGTCCCCGGCGATCCGACGGCGCCCGTCGAGATCGACCCGGTCGTCACGGAGCCGACCACCGACGGCGTGCTGCTGCGCGAGGGCTTCGACGGCGGCGCGCTGCCCGAGGGGTGGACCGCGACGACCGACGAGTCGATGGCGGCGATCGGGGTCGATCGGTACCGCGGTTGGACGCCCACCACCCGCGCCGAGTGGCCGGCCGACGGCGACGCGATGCGCGACCGCTTCGCCCGCGTGCACGAGTCGTTCGTCGTCGCCGATGCCGCCGGCTTCGGCGAGGGCTTCGACGCGACGCTCGGCTCGGCGCCGGTCGACGTCGCCGGCCTCGCGGCCGTGCGCCTCACCTTCGACAGCCACTACCGGGGCGCGGCCGCGCAGACCGGCACCGTCACCGCGAGCTTCGACGGCGGCGAGCCGGTCGAGGTGCTCCGGCTCGACGCCGCATCGGTGGCCGCCGACGACCTCGGCGAGCTCAACGCGATGCACGACGTCGTCGTCGAGGTGCCGGCCGGCGCCGAGCGGGTCGAGTTCGCCTGGCGCCTCGTCGGCGGCGCAGACGGGTACTACTGGGGCGTCGACTCGGTGGCGGTGCATCGCGTGCTCGTCGACGAGGCCGGCCCGGCGACCTCGGCCTGGATCGTCTCCGACATCCAGGGCCACCCGCACGACCTCGAGACCGGCATCGGCTTCCTCCACGAGCACCACGGCGACGCGGCGGGCCTGCTCATGGTCGGCGACATCGTCAACTCGGGCACCGTCGCGGAATGGGACGAGGTCGTCGACGTCATGGGGCGCACCGAGGCGCTGCGACCGGCGACGACGGTCGCCGCGATGGGCAACCACGAGCGCTACGCGCCGGGAGGGTTCGTCGCGAACCGCGACCGCTTCCTCGCCTTCGCCGATCGCGAGCGCGTCTGGTACGAGGACGTGCTCGAGGGCCCCGGCGGCGATCTGCCGGTGATCGTGCTCGGCCAGGAGTTCGCCTCGCCGAGCGAGGTCGCGATGAGCGAGGAGCAGGTGCGCTTCCTCGAGGAGCGGCTGGCGCACTGGACGGAGCTCGGCGAGCAGGTGCTCGTGCTGACGCACTTCCCGCTCGGGAGCACCGTGTCGGGGTCGTGGATCCCGTGGTACTCGACGCACCACCAGCACAACGACCGGCTCACGAGCATCCTCGGCAACTACCCGAACGCGATCGTGCTCTCGGGCCACACGCACTACGACGCGAGCCACGGCGACTGGGCCGTGCAGCGCCGCACCGCCGACGGGCGCGCCGATGGCTTCTGGGCGGTGAACACGCTCGCGATGCACAACGGCCGGGAGGCCCGGGGCGAGAGCACCTCGGGCATCACGGAGGTCGTCACCCGCGACGTGAACAGCGGCCTCGCGCTCGAATCGCACGCCGACCGCACGGTGATCACGGCCTACGACTTCGCCACGGGCGAAACGCTCCGCGAGATCACCATCCCGAACCCGCTCGTCGAGTTCGACGCGCGGCTCGCGCCCGAGCCGGTGGAGACCGAGCCGGTGGAGACCGAGCCGGGTGCGACGGACGCCGATGACGCCGACGGGACCGGGTCGACCGAGCCGGCCGCCACCGATCCGGGCGGCGCCGCGCCCGCCGACGGCGCGACGACGGCCGATCGCCCCGGGGCCGAGCCGCCGGCCGGCCTCGCCTCGACCGGCGCCGATTCGGCGCTCCCGATCGGCGTCGCCGCGCTGGCCGCTCTCGCCGGGGGCGCCCTGCTCGTCGCGCGCCTCCGCGCCGTCGACGGCGCCTGACGCCCGATCGCCGGGCGGGCGCGTGCAGGTGCGCGCCCGCCCGGCACGGCAGGATGGGGGCATGCAGCTTCCCGGCACCGTGCGCATCCGCCTCGATCTCGCCTACGACGGCACGGCGTTCAGCGGCTGGGCGGCGCAGCCCGGTCTGCGCACCGTGCAGGGGGCGCTCGAGGATGCGATCCGCATCCTCTACCGCGATCTCGATCACGACGGCCCGCTGCTCACCGTCGCCGGCCGCACCGATGCGGGTGTGCACGCGCGCGGACAGGTGGCGCACCTCGACCTGCCGCGCGAGCTGTGGGAGGGCACCGCGCGGCGCGCAGCCGGGCGCGAGGACGCCGAGCAGGCGTTCGTGCGGCGCATCGGCGGCATCCTCGGCGCCGACTCCGACGTCGTCGTGGGGCGGGCCCGGGTGGCCCCGCCGGGCTTCGACGCCCGGTTCTCGGCGCTCGCGCGCTCCTACGAGTACCGGCTCGCCGACCCGCACTCGCCGCCGGATCCGCTCGAGCGGCACCGCACCGCCCAGGTGCGTCGGCCGCTCGACGTCGACCTGATGAACGCTGCGGCCGCCGAGCTCATCGGGCTGCACGACTTCGCCGGCTTCTGCCGGCCGCGCCCGCACGCCACGACGGTGCGGACGCTGCAGCGCTTCGAGTGGGAGCGCGATGCGCGCGGCGTGCTCGTCGCGCAGGTGCGGGCCGACGCGTTCTGCCATTCGATGGTGCGATCGCTCGTCGGGATGTGCGCTGCGGTCGGGGCGGGACGGCTGCCGCTCGCGCGGGTGCCGCGGCTGCTCGAGCTCGAACGGCGCTCCAACGAGTTCACCGTGCTCGCGGCGAAGGGGCTCGTGCTCGTCGAGGTCGAGTACCCGACCGACGAAGCCCTCGGCGAGCGGCAGGAGGCGACTCGCGCGCGGCGCCCGGCGCTGCGGCTCGTGGGCGACGACTGAGGGCCGCCCCCGGGCCGCGGTCGGCGCACCGGCGCCGTCGGCATTCCGCGAGTATGCAGGTTTCGGGAGTAGCCTGAACGCACGGTCGGGAACCGGCCGATGCAGACCTCCCAGCCCCTCGATCATCGACGACGAGCAGAAAGGCGGCGGTCATCATGTCCGACCCCACGAATCCGAGCGACGACGGCCGGAGGTCGCCGCAGTACGACGGGCAGCCGCAGTACGGCGGGCCTCCGCAGGGCGCCGCCGACGGCGATCAGTGGCAGCAGTCCGGCCAGTCGTGGCCGCCGCCGCAGGGCGGGCAGCAGTGGTCGCAGCCGCAGGCCGAGCAGCAGTGGCCGCAATCGCAGGGCGACCAGTCGTGGCAGCAGCCGCAGGGCGAGCAGTCGTGGCAGCAGCCCCAGTCCGACCAGCAGTGGCAGCAGCAGTCGTCCGACCAGCAGTGGGCGGCCGGCGGATACGGATCGGCGGCGCCGACCCGCACCGAGGGCGGCGGCCGCGGTCTCGCGCTGACCGCGCTCATCCTCGGCGTCGCGGCGATCGTCGTCGCGCTGCTGCCGATCCTCATCCTCCCCGCGATCATCGTGTGGCCCATCGCGCTCGCCGGACTCGTCGTCGCGATCATCGCCCTGGTGAAGCGGCAGCCGAAGGGCCTGTCGATCACGGGTCTGGTGCTCTCGGTGCTCGCGCCGGGAATCGCGATGATCATGGCGATCGTCTGGCCGTTCGTGCTCTACAGCGGCGAGATCGAGGTCCGCGACGACGCGCCGCCCGTGGTCGAGCAGACCGACGGCGCGGGTGCGACCGACGCCGCCGAGCAGACCGACCCGGTCGAGCCCACCGACGACATGCAGGCCGACGCCGCCGTGTTCCCCTCGTTCGACATGCCGACCGACCTCCAGCCGCTCGGCACGGAGCAGGACAACGGCCGCGGTCTTCGCGTCACGGCGCTCGAGGCGCGCTACGCCGACGAGTGGCAGGGGATGCCGCTGCTCCACGACCGCTACCTGGTCGTGAAGGTGAGGGTCGAGAACTACGGTGCCGAGGACCACGAGCTCTCGGTCTACGAGTGGGAGGCCTTTCAGGACGCCGAGGTCGCGTTCGACTCGACCACCTACGAGATCACCGGCGGCAACGCCGACGCCTTCCCCGACGGCGAGGCCGTGATCAAGGCGGGGGAGACCGTCGAGTTCGAGATCCCGTACGACCTGCTCGAGACCTCCACCCCGGTCCTGTTCGCCCACGGCCCCTTCGTCGGCGACGGCGACGTGATCGGCTGGAGCCTCGACCTCTGACCGCCCGCGCGAACGGGCCCGGATGCGACGACGGCCGCATCCGGGCCCGTTCGCGCGTGCGCCGCCATTGCCATGCGGGGCCGCGGTGACGTAGACTGCTCAGGTTGTCCGTTCCGACACGGGCATCGCAGTGAGCCCTCGACGGCGACGTTCTCGACGCATCCGCGTCGAAACCATCGCGACCGAGCGGGATTCACGGACCACTCACTCCGACCGAAAGTTGCATCATCATGCGCACCTTCACCCCCAAGGCTGGTGAGATCACCCGCGACTGGTACGTCATCGACGCCACCGACGTCGTGCTGGGCCGTCTCGCCACCCACGCCGCGGCGATCCTCCGCGGCAAGCACAAGCCCACCTTCGCCCCGCACGTCGACACCGGCGACTTCGTCATCGTGATCAACGCCGACAAGGTCGCGCTCACCGGTGCGAAGCTCGAGCAGAAGAAGGCGTACCGCCACTCGGGCTACCCGGGCGGCCTGCGCGCCGTCACCTACTCGCAGCTGCTCGAGAAGTTCCCCGAGCGCGCCGTCGAGAAGGCCATCCGCGGAATGCTGCCGAAGAACTCGCTCGGCCGCGACCAGATCAAGAAGCTCAAGGTGTACGCGGGTGGCGAGCACCCGCACGCGGCGCAGCAGCCCAAGCCCTACACCTTTGACCAGGTTGCCCAGTAGCGGCAGACAGAACGAAGGACGAACCAGTGGCGACCATCGCAGACTCCATCGCTGACTCGGTTGACGAGCAGCCCACCAACTACAGCACCGAGACCCCGGCGGCCGAGGCCGCCGAGTCGACCCCCCGCCCGGCGCTCACCGTCTCGGGCGCGGCCGTCGGCCGCCGCAAGCAGGCCATCGCCCGCGTGCGCGTCGTTCCCGGCACGGGCAAGATCATCGTCAACGGCCGCGAGCTCGACGAGTACTTCCCGAACAAGCTCCACCAGCAGCTCATCAACGACCCGTTCACGGTGCTCGAGCTCGGCGGCGCCTACGACGTCATCGCGACGATCCGCGGCGGCGGCCCCTCGGGCCAGGCCGGCGCGCTCCGCCTCGGCATCGCCCGCGCGCTCAACGAGATCGACCGCGAGCACAACCGCCCCGAGCTGAAGAAGGCCGGCTTCCTCACGCGCGACCCGCGCATCAAGGAGCGCAAGAAGGCCGGTCTCAAGAAGGCCCGCAAGGCGCCCCAGTACTCGAAGCGCTAAGGAGCGCCTCGGAACATGGCACGGCTCTTCGGAACCGACGGCGTGCGCGGACTCGCGAACGACCACCTCACGGTGGAGCTCGCGGTCTCGCTCGCGCAGGCGGCGGCGTCCGTGCTCGCGCAGGATTCGCGCGAGCACGGGCGGCGCCCCGTCGCCGTGCTCGCGCGGGATCCGCGCATCTCGGGCGAGTTCCTCTCGGCCGCCGTGGCGGCCGGGCTCGCCTCGTCCGGCGTCGACGTGCTCGACGCCGGCGTCATCCCCACCCCGGCGGCGGCGTTCCTCACCGCCGAGATCGAGGCCGACTTCGGCGTCATGATCTCGGCCTCGCACAACCCCGCCCCCGACAACGGGATCAAGTTCTTCGCCCGCGGCGGGCTCAAGCTCGCCGACGAGCTCGAGGCGCGCATCGAGGAGGCCCTCGACGAGCCCCCGCTGCGCCCCCAGGGCGGCGAGGTCGGGCACATCGACGTGTTCGCCGACGCCGAGGACCGCTACGCGCTCCACCTGCTGCGCTCGCTGCCCCGCATCCACGACGACGGCCGCCCGAACCTCGACGGCCTCCACGTCGTCATCGACGCCGCGAACGGCGCCGCCGCCGGCGTCTCGCCGCAGGTGTTCGCCGACGCCGGGGCCGAGGTCACCGTCATCGGCAACGAGCCCGACGGCATGAACATCAACGACGGCGTCGGCTCCACCCACCTCGAGCGCCTGCAGGCCGTCGTGCGCCGCCTCGGCGCCGACCTCGGCATCGCCCACGACGGCGACGCCGACCGTTGCCTCGCGGTCGACGAGCGCGGCGACGTCGTCGACGGCGACCAGATCATGGCGATCCTCGCCACCACGATGCAGCGCCGCGGCAAGCTCGTGAACGACACGCTCGTCGCCACCGTCATGTCGAACCTCGGCCTGCGGCTCGCGATGCGCGAGCACGGCATCGAGATGCTCGAGACGAAGGTCGGCGACCGCTACGTGCTCGCCGAGCTCAACGAGCGCGGCCTCAGCCTCGGCGGCGAGCAGTCGGGCCACGTCATCCTCACCGAGCACGCCACCACCGGCGACGGCGTGCTCACCGGCCTCTACCTCGCCTCGGTCGTCGGCCTCACCGGCCGCCCGCTCAGCGAGCTCAAGCAGGTCATGAAGGTCTACCCCCAGGTGCTCGTCAACGTGCGCGACGTGCGCAAGGACGACTGCGACCACGACGCCGAGCTGCAGGCCGCCGTCGCCCGCGTCGCCGCCGAGCTCGGCGAGACCGGCCGGGTGCTGCTGCGCCCCTCCGGCACCGAGCCGGTCGTGCGCGTGATGATCGAGGCCGAGACCCACGAGATCGCGCACCGCACCGCGCACGAGCTCGCCGAGGTCGTGCGCCGCCGCCTCGCGCGCTGACGCGCCCGCCGCGCGCATCCGGGCCCTCCCGGAGGGCCCGTCCGCCGTTCCCGGCGGACCTCGCCGCGCGCGCCGGATGCGCCCGGCCGCGCGCTCCGCGGCACCGGCGCGCATCGACATCCGCGGGTACGTACCGAGGATTTGATCGCGGTGCATGAATACCACCAGCATCCCGCGCAGGCGAAGCTGAACGAACGCTGAGTCAGCCCGTCCAGACGTCCCATCCGGACGCGGTCAACGACGACGAACGGACACCGATGAACTCACTCGTGCTCCTCGTGCTCGGATTGGCGATGATCGTCGCCGGGTACTTCCTCTACTCGAAATTCCTCGCCAAGAAGGTCTACAAGCTCGACCCGCAGGCGATCACCCCGGCCCACGCCCAGCGCGACGGCGTCGACTTCGTGCCGACGAACAAGTTCGTGCTCTGGGGCCACCACTTCACCTCGGTCGCCGGCGCCGCGCCGATCGCCGGCCCCGCCATCGCGATCATCTGGGGCTGGCTGCCGGCCTTCCTCTGGGTCACGATCGGCACCGTGTTCTTCGCGGGCATGCACGACTTCGGCGCCCTGTGGGCCTCGACCCGCAACAAGGGCCGCACCATCGGCACGCTCGCGCAGCGCTACATCGGCGCGCGCGGCTCGACCCTCTTCATGGTCGTGATCTTCCTCATGCTGCTCATGGTGAACGCGGTGTTCGCGCTCATCATCGCCCAGCTGCTCGTGTCGACGCCGACCTCGGTGATCCCGACCTGGGGCGCCATCGTCGTCGCCCTCCTCATCGGCCAGGCGATCTACCGCTTCAAGTGGAACCTCGTGCTCGTGTCGATCATCGGCGTCGTCGTGCTCTACGGCCTGATGATCCTCGGCGACATGTACCCGATCGTCCTCCCCGAGACGATCATGGGCATGTCGGCGACCTCGTTCTGGATCGTCGTGCTGTTCATCTACGCGGGCATCGCCTCGCTGATGCCGGTGTGGATGCTCCTCCAGCCGCGCGACTACATCAACGGCCTGCAGCTGTTCGTCGGCCTCATCCTGCTCTACGGCGCGATCATCATCTCGGCCCCGCAGGTGCTCGTCGGCCCGATGAACGAGGCGCTGCCCGAGGGCACGCCGTCGATCGTGCCGCTGCTGTTCGTCACCATCGCCTGCGGCGCGATC
>JAAYAS010000245.1 GCA_012719255.1 Microbacteriaceae bacterium
AGGTAGTCGTAGATCTCGGTGATCGTGCCGACGGTCGAGCGGGGGTTGCGGTTCGTCGACTTCTGGTCGATCGACACCGCGGGGCTCAGGCCCTCGATGAAGTCGACATCGGGGCGGTCGACCTGGCCGAGGAACATCCGGGCGTACGACGAGAGCGACTCGACGTAGCGGCGCTGGCCCTCGGCGAAGATCGTGTCGAAGGCGAGCGACGACTTGCCCGAGCCCGACAGCCCAGTGAACACGACGAGCTTGTCGCGCGGGATCGACACGTCGACGTTCTTGAGGTTGTGGACGCGCGCGTGCTGCACCCGCAGCGTCGGCTGCCCGGCGGGCGGCGCGCTGATCGTCGCGCCGGTGGCGGGGGTCGTCGCGGTACCGGTCTCGGGGGCCATCGAAGTCACCCGATCAGAGTACGCCGAGCCCCCGACACGCAGTCGCGGGGTTCGCTGACGGCGTGCGGATCCGGGTCGTGTCCCCGAGGTGCGCCGCTCAGCCTTCGGCGTCGGCCGCCGCGAGCTGCCCGCAGGCGCCGTCGATCTCCTTGCCGCGGGTGTCGCGGAGGGTCGTCGAGATGCCCTTGGCGCGCAGCCGGTCGACGAACTCGCGCATCACCTTCGGATCGGACTTCGTCCAGATCGAGCCGGGCGTCGGGCTGAGCGGGATGGGGTTCACGTGCGCCCAGCCGTGACCGCGGGCGTTGAGCTTGTCGCCGAGCAGGTCGGCGCGCCAGCCGTGGTCGTTCATGTCCTTGATCAGCGCGTACTCGATCGACACCCGGCGGCCGGTGCGGTCGAAGTAGTCGCGGGCGGCGTCGAGCGCATCGTCGACCTTCCAGCGGCTGTTCACCGGGATGAGGTCGTCGCGCAGCTCGTCGTCGGGGGCGTGCAGCGAGAGCGCGAACGTCACCGGGAGGTCCTCCTCGGCGAGCTTGCGGATCGCCGGCACGAGGCCGACCGTCGACACCGTGATGCCGCGCGCCGACATGCCGAGGCCCTCGGGCACCGGATCGACCATGCGGCGGATCGCGCCCATCATCCGCTTGTAGTTCGCGAGCGGCTCGCCCATCCCCATGAACACGATGTTGTTCACGCGCTCGGCGACGCCGTCCTCGCGCACGCCCCCGAGCTCGCCGGCCGCGATCGCCCGGTTCGCCTGCACGATCTGGTCGACGATCTCGGCGGTCGAGAGGTTGCGGGTGAGGCCGTTCTGGCCGGTGGCGCAGAACGGGCAGTTCATGCCGCAGCCGGCCTGCGACGACACGCAGAGCGTGATGCGGCCGGGGTACCGCATGAGCACCGACTCGACGAGCACGCCGTCGAAGCAGCGCCAGAGGAACTTGATCGTGGCGCCGTCGTCGGTGCGCAGCCGCGTGACCTCGGTGAGGAGCGTCGGCATCGTCGCCGCGACGAGCTCGTCGCGGCTCGAGGCCGGCAGATCGGTCATCTCGGCCGGGTCGGCGGTGTAGTGCTGGAAGTAGTGCGTCGAGAGCTGCTTCGCGCGGAACGGCGGGTGGCCGAGCTCCTTCAGCCACTCCTGCCGCTCGGCCATCGTGAGGTCGGCGAGGTGCTTCGGAGAGGGGGTGACGCGCCGCTTCGTCGCGAACTGCAGCGTCGGGCGGCCATCGGGCCCCATCGGCTGGGTCCAGCCCTCGGCGGTGGGCCGCACTTGGCGGCGCTCGGCCGCCGACCGGTGGCCGCGGGGGTTCGTGGGGGCGCCGGTGCGCCGGACGCCGTTGCTTCGCTCGCTCATCCGACCCATCATCCCAGACCCGCCCGCCGCCGGTTCGGCCGGCGCCGGCGGGCCGGAGCGGGGCGCGACGCGCCCGGCCGCTCAGGCGAACGCCGCGCGCACCGCGGGCGCGATCTCGTCGCCCGCGGCGAGCAGGGCCCGCAGCCCCGCCTCGTCGGCGTACGCGCCGGCGCGGGTGAGCAGGGTCACCCGGGTGCCGTGCAGCTCGACGTGGTGGCGGTCGCCGTGGGCGAGGAGCGCCTCGCGAAGGCGCGGGTCGGCGAGCCGCTCGAGGCCGGCCCCGTCGCCGCGCACGGCGAAGGCGCGCCCGAGCGCCGCATCCGCCGACTGCTTCGGCAGGCCGTCGGCGCGCCGGAGTCGAGGCGCTCGGCGGGAGTGCAGGCGCACCGTGGGCAGCGGAGCGCCGATGTCGATCGAGAGGTACGAGAACCGCGTGCGGAGCATGTCGGTGGTCGTGCGGCCGCCGCCGTCGCGGTCGCGCGACGACGAGACGTGGCGCACGACGTACCCGCCGAGCTCGAAGTCGCCGTCGGCGACCCGGCCGAGCACGAACGGCGAGTGCTCGCGCGTGTTGCCGGTCACCTCGAAGGCCGGCCCGTCGAGGTGCCGCCCCGATTGCGACTCGACGAACTCGAGCCCGTTGCCGACGGCGAACCGGTACAGCCGGTGGATGCGGCGGATCCGCCGCAGGTGCTCGGCGATGATCCACCAGGCGGCCGCCGCCGCGGCGATGCCGAGCACGCCGAGGCCGATCGTCGTCATCATCGCCTGCGTGCGCTGCGCGTGCACGAGGCCCGGGCCGTCGGCCTCGGGCAGCCCGAGCCAGCGCACGAGGCTCGTGACCGCGCCGACGAGCAGGCCGATCGCCGCGATCACGAGGATGCCGCCGATGACGCCGCGCTTCGCGGTGTCGACGGGGCGCTTCGCGAGGTTGCCGGCGATCGGCACATGGCCGTTCAGCTGCGCCGGGTCGAGGTCGGTGAGCCGTGCCGCGGTCATGCGCCGCCCTTCGTCACGTGACCGGCCTTCTCCATCTGGCGGAGCGCCGTCTTCAGCTCGGCGAGCTCATCGCGCAGGCGGGCGGCGAGCTCGAACTTCAGCTCGCCGGCGGCGGCGAGCATCTGCGCGTTGAGGTCGGCGATCATCTGCTCGAGCTGCTGCGCGCCCTCGGCGGCGATGCCCTCGCGCTTGAGCTGCGGGGTCGGCTGCTTGCGGCGATCGGCGTCACGACCGGCGAGCAGCGCCTCGGTGTCCTGCCCCTCGCGCACGAGCACCTCGGTGATGTCGTTGATCTTCTTCCGCAGCGGCTGCGGGTCGATGCCGTGCTCCTCGTTGTAGGCGATCTGCTTCGCCCGGCGCCGCTCGGTCTCGTCGATCGCCTGCGCCATCGCGTCGGTGATCCGGTCGGCGTACATGTGCACCTCGCCGGTGACGTTGCGGGCGGCGCGGCCGATGGTCTGGATGAGCGAGGTCGCCGAGCGCAGGAAGCCCTCCTTGTCGGCGTCGAGGATCGCGACGAGCGACACCTCCGGCAGGTCGAGGCCCTCGCGGAGCAGGTTGATGCCGACGAGCACGTCGTACACGCCGGCGCGCAGCTCGCTGAGGAGCTCCACGCGCTTCAGCGTGTCGACGTCGGAGTGCAGGTAGCGCACGCGCACGCCGTGCTCGCCGAGGAAGTCGGTGAGGTCCTCGGCCATCCGCTTCGTCAGCGTGGTCACGAGCACGCGCTCGTCGCGGTCGACGCGCACGCGGATCTCCTCGAGGAGGTCGTCGATCTGCCCCTTCGTCGGCTTCACGACGATCCGCGGGTCGACCAGGCCGGTCGGGCGGATGATCTGCTCGACGACGCCGTCGGCCTGCGAGAGCTCGTACTTGCCGGGGGTCGCCGAGAGGTAGACGGTCTGCCCGATGCGCTCCTTGAACTCGTCCCAGCGCAGCGGCCGGTTGTCGAGCG
>JAAYAS010000246.1 GCA_012719255.1 Microbacteriaceae bacterium
CAACTTCGTCACAGCCGTGGCGCGGGCCCCCGAGCGGGTCGGACGCTGATGGCACCGTTGCTGTATCCCTCCATCGACCTTCGTGGCGGGCAGGTCGTGCGGCTGCGCCAGGGTGACTACGAAGACCAGCTCACCTACGACGTCACCCCCGCGGCCACCGCCGACCGCTTCTGTGCCGACGGCGCGCCGTGGATCCACGTGGTCGACCTCGACGCCGCCCGCTCCGGTGTGCGCTCGAACGCCGCGGCTGTCGCCGAGGTGGTCGCCGCGACCGGCGGACGCGCGCAGGTTCAGGTCGGCGGCGGGGTACGAACCGTTGCCGACGCGCAGGCACTGCGCGATCTCGGTGTCGACCGGGTCGTGGTCGGCTCGGCCGCGGTCGCCGACCCGCCGATCGTCGCAGCGATGGGCAAGGTGCTGCCGGTGACGGTGGGCCTCGACCATCGTGACGGACGGATCGCCGTGCACGGGTGGACCGAAACGTCCGATCTCCAGGTCACGGACGCGGTCGAGCAGTTTCCCACGGCAGCGGCCTTCCTCGTCACCAACATCGCCCACGACGGGATGCTCACCGGTCCTGACGTCGCCGGCCTGGCCGCGCTGGTCCCCCTCGCCGCCGCACCGGTGATCGCCAGCGGGGGTGTCGGCACGCTCGACGACATCGCCGCGCTCGCCCGCATCCCCGGTCTCGGTGGGATCATCACGGGGCGGGCCCTGTACGAAGGTCGCTTCAGCGTCGCCGACGCCGTTGCTGCTATTGGCCGCGCCGCATCCCTGAAGAACGAGGAGCTCCCGTGAACGTGGCCCGCGTCATCCCGTGTCTCGATGTCGACAACGGGCGGGTGGTCAAGGGGACCAAGTTCCTCGACCTCCGCGACGCCGGCGACCCGGTCGAGCTCGCCGCCGAGTACGCCGCGCAGGGCGCCGACGAGATCACCTTCCTCGACGTCACCGCGACCAGCGACGACCGCGCCACCACCTACGACCTCGTCACCCGCACCGCCGAGCAGGTGTTCGTGCCGCTCACCGTCGGCGGCGGCGTGCGCTCGGTCGACGACGTGACGCGGCTGCTCGCCTCCGGCGCCGACAAGGTCGGCGTGAACTCGGCGGCGATCGCCCGCCCCGAGCTCATCGACGAGATCGCCGCGCGCTTCGGCGCGCAGGTGCTCGTGCTCTCGCTCGACGTGAAGCGCTCCGACTCGACCCCCTCGGGCTTCGTCGTCACCACGCACGGCGGCCGCCGCGAGTCGGGCCTCGACGCGCTCGAGTGGGCCCGCGAAGCCTGCGAGCGCGGCGCCGGCGAGCTGCTCGTCAACTCGATGGACGCCGACGGCACGAAGGACGGCTACGACCTCGAGCTCACGCGCCGCGTGAAGGAGCTCGCGAGCGTGCCGGTGATCGCCTCCGGCGGCGCCGGTCGCCTCGAGCACTTCGCCCCGGCCGTCGAGGCGGGCGCGGATGCGGTGCTCGCCGCGAGCGTGTTCCACTTCGGCGAGATGACCGTCGGCGACGTGAAGCGCGCGCTCGCCGAGGCCGGCTGCGCGGTGCGCGGAGCGGACGCGTGACCCGGACGGTCGCCGCCCTCGACGACGCCGGCATCGACGAGATCG
>JAAYAS010000023.1 GCA_012719255.1 Microbacteriaceae bacterium
GATGCTGCTGCGCGGCCGCAACACCGTCGGCTACACGCCGTACCCCACCAAGGTGACCGAGGCGTTCGTCGACGAGGCGATGCGCACCGGCGTCGACGTCTTCCGCGTGTTCGACGCGCTCAACGACATCGAGCAGATGCGGCCCGCGATCGACGCCGTGCTCGCCACCGACCGCGCCGTCGCCGAGGTCGCCATGTGCTACACCGGCAACCTGCTCGACCCGGGCGAGAAGCTCTACGACCTCGACTACTACCTCCGCCTCGCCGAGCAGATCGTCGACGCCGGCGCGCACGTCATCGCGATCAAGGACATGGCGGGCCTGCTGCGCCCCGCCGCCGCCGCGAAGCTGGTCGGCGCGCTGCGCGAGCGCTTCGACCGGCCGGTGCACCTCCACACCCACGACACCGCCGGCGGCCAGCTCGCCACGCTCCTCGCCGCCAGCGCCGCGGGCGTCGACATCGTCGACGTCGCCTCGGCGCCGATGGCCGGCACCACGAGCCAGCCGGCGATGTCGGCGCTCGTCGCCGCCCTCGAGGACACCGAGCGCGACACCGGCATCGACCTCGAGGCCGTCACCGACCTCGAGCCGTACTGGGAGGCCGTGCGCCACGTCTACCGGCCCTTCGAGTCGGGGCTGCCCGGCCCCACCGGCCGCGTCTACCGGCACGAAATCCCCGGCGGCCAGCTCTCGAACCTCCGCCAGCAGGCGATCGCGCTCGGCCTCGCCGACGACTTCGAGCGCATCGAGGACATGTACGCCGCCGCCGACCGCATCCTCGGCCGCATCCCGAAGGTGACGCCCTCGTCGAAGGTCGTCGGCGACCTCGCCCTCCACCTCGTCGCCGTCGGCGCCGACCCGGCCGAGTTCGAGGCGAACCCCGAGCGCTTCGACGTGCCCGACTCGGTGATCGGCTTCCTCGCCGGCGAGCTCGGCGAGCTGCCCGGCGGCTGGCCCGAGCCGTTCCGCTCGAAGGCGCTCGCCGGCCGCGAGGCGTCGATCGAGGTGCTGCCGCTCGCCCCCGAGCAGGAGGCCGCGCTCGACGGCGACCCGGCGACCCGCCGCGCCGCCCTGAACCGCCTGCTCTTCCCGCAGCCGACGGCGATCTTCGACGACATCCGCGAGCTGTTCGGCGACCTGTCGGTGCTCGACACCATCGACTACCTCTACGGCCTCGAGCCTGGCGTCGAGCACGTCGTGCGCCTCGGCAAGGGCGTCGACCTCTTCGTGATGCTCGAGGCGATCGGCGTGCCCGACGAGGACGGCAAGCGCACCGTGATGGCGACGCTGAACGGCCAGCTGCGGCCGGTCATCGTGCGCGACCGCTCGGTGAAGGTCGAGACCGCCGATCGCGAGAAGGCCGACGCCGCGAACCCCGGCCACGTCAGCGCGCCGTTCTCGGGCACCGTCACGGTGCGCGTCGAGGAGGGCCGGCGCGTCGCTCAGGGCGAGCAGGTCGCCACCATCGAGGCGATGAAGATGGAGGCGTCGATCACCTCGCCCACCGCGGGTACCATCGAGCGGGTGGTGCTCGCCGCACCGCAGGAGGTCGATCACGGCGATCTGCTCGTCGTCGTGCGACCCGACGAGTCGAGCGGGCTGGTCGGCGCCGAGTAGGGAATGCCGCGCCCGCGCATCCGGTTGCAGGTGCTGCACCGGCACCGAGCAGAGGGAGGGGCGCGAATGGCGACCGAGACGGAGCGCGCCGCGTCGGCGCCGGAGGAGTACGACCTGATCATCATCGGGGCGGGCTCGGGCAACACCATCCCCTCGCCCGAGCTCGCCGACCGGTCGATCGCGATCGTCGACGACGGCGAGCGCTTCGGCGGCACCTGCCTCAACGTCGGCTGCATCCCGACGAAGATGTACGCCCGCCCCGCCGACCTCGCGCACGAGCTGCGCGCCGGCGACCGGCTCGGGATGCGCGCTGACGGCCTCGCGCTCGACTGGGCCGCCGTGCGCGAGCGCACCTACGGGCGCATCGACCCGATCTCCGACGGCGGCGAGGAGTACCGCGCCGCCGGCGAGCCGAACACGACCCTCGTGCGCGAGACCGTGCGGTTCACCGGCCGCGAGGTCGACGGCCGCCACGAGCTCGTCAGCGCCTCGGGCCGGGTGCTGCGCGGCCGCGACGTCGTCATCGCCGCCGGCTCCCGGCCCCGCGAGCTCGACGCCGTGCCGCTCGGCGGCCGCGTCGTCACGAACGCCGAGGCGCTGCGCCTCGAGTCGCTGCCCGAGCGCGTCATCGTCATCGGCGGCGGCGCCGTCGCGAGCGAGTTCGCCTCGATCTTCAGCGGCTTCGGCGCCGAGGTCGTGCAGCTCAACCGCTCGATGCCGCTGCGGTCGGTCGACCCCGACGTGTCGGCGACGTTCTGCCGCGTCGCCGCCTGGGACATCCGCTGCGGCGTCGAGGTCGTCGCCTCGACCGCCGTCGACGACGGCGTGCGCCTCGAGCTCTCGGACGGCACCGCCCTCGACGCCGGGCTCGTGCTCGTCGGCGTCGGCCGGGTGCCGAACAGCGACCGCCTCGACGCGGCCGCCGCCGGCATCGACCTCCACGACGACGGCCGCATCGCCGTCGACGCCCACCAGCGCGTGCTCCGCGACGGCGCCCCCGTCGCCGGGCTCTGGGCGCTCGGCGACGTGTCGAGCGAGCACCAGCTCAAGCACGTCGCGAACGAGGAGGCGCGCATCGTCGCCGCGAACCTCGTCGCCGCCGCCACCGGCGCCCCGCTGCGCCGCAACGAGCTCGGCCCGGTGCCGACCGCGGTGTTCACCTCGCCCGAGGTCGCCGCCTTCGGCGACTCGCTCGACGCCGCCCGCGAGCGCGGCATCGACGCCTTCGCGGTGCGCCACGACTACGCCTGGACCGCCTGGGGCTGGGCGCTCGCCGACGAGACGAGCTTCTGCAAGCTCGTCGTCGAGCGCGGCAGCGGCCGCCTCGTCGGCGCGCAGATCATCGGCCCGGATGCGGCGATCCTCATCCAGCCGCTCGTGCAGGCCGCGAGCCTCGGGCACCCGGTGCGCGGCCTCGCCCGCGCCCAGTACTGGCCGCACCCCGCGGCCACCGAGGTCGTCGAGAACGCCCTCCTCAAGGCCGAGGAGGAGCTCGACCGCGAGCCCGCCGACCCCGCCGACCCCGCCCGCCCCGCAGAGGAGACCCGCGACTGATGGCCGTCCGCCCCATCCGCACCTACGGCGACCCGGTGCTGCGCACCCCCGCCGACCCGATCACGAGGATCGACGACCAGATCCGCGCCCTCGTGCGCGACCTGCTCGACACCACGAGCGAGGAGGGCCGCGCCGGCGTCGCCGCGCCGCAGATCGGCGTCGGCCTGCGCGCGTTCAGCTGGCACATCGACGGCGAGACCGGCTACGTGCTCAACCCCGTGCTCGACCGCGTCGACGGCGAGCCCGCCGAGATCGACGAGGGCTGCCTCTCGGTGCCGGGCCTGTGGTTCCCGACGAAGCGGTACCCGTACGCGCGCGTCGTCGGCACCGACCTCGACGGCGCCGAGGTCGTGCTCGAGGGGGAGGGGCTGATGGCGCAGATGCTCCAGCACGAGTGCGATCACCTCGACGGCACCGTCTACGTCGACACCCTCGCGAAGGAGCACCGCCGCGAGGCGCTGCGGCAGATCCGCGCCTCCGACTGGTTCTAGCGCCCCCGCGCCGCGCGCATCCCCGAACGGCGAACGGCCGGCCCGCGAGCGCGGGCCGGCCGTTCGCCGTCGGTCGGCGGCTCAGGAGGCGGGGGCCTCGTCGCCGTTGCCGAGCGGACCGCCGTAGAGGTCGTCGATGACGTCCTTGTAGCGGTCGAGGATGACGTGCCGCTTGATCGAGAGCTTCGGGGTGAGCGTGCCGTCCTCGATCGTGAAGTGGTGGTCGAGCACCTTGAACTCGCGGATCGACTCGGCCCGCGAGACGCGCTTGTTCGCCCGCTCCACGACGCGCTCGAGGTGCTCGCGCACCGTCGGGTGCTCGGCGGCCTCGGCCATCGGCAGGTCGGCCGGCAGTCCGTGCAGCTCGAACCACTTCGGCGCCATCTCGGGGTCGATCGTGAGCAGCGCGCCGATGAACTTGCGGCCGTCGCCGACGACCACGCACTCGCCGACGAGCACGTCGGCGCGCACCGGGTCCTCGAGCACCGCCGGGGCGACGTTCTTGCCGCCGGCGGTGACGATGAGGTCCTTCTTGCGGCCGGTGATCGTGAGGTAGCCGTCGTCGTCGAGCTCGCCGATGTCGCCGGTGCGGAACCAGCCGTCGTCGGTGAACGCCTCGGCGGTCGCCTCGGGGTTGTTCCAGTACTCGCGGAACACGTTCACGCCGATCGTCTCGATCTCGCCGTCCTCGGCGATGCGCACGCCGCAGCCCGGCAGCGGCGGGCCGACGGTGCCGATCTTGAACGCGCCCGGCAGGTTCACGCTCACCGGCGCGGTCGTCTCGGTGAGGCCGTAGCCCTCGAGCACCTGCACGCCGAGCGCGCGGTAGAAGTGGCCGAGGAAGAGCCCGAGCGGCGCCGATCCCGACACTGCGTGCTCGACCCGCCCGCCGAGCGTCGCGCGGAGCTTCGAGAACACGAGCTTGTCGAACAGCAGGTACTGCAGCTTCAGGCCGAACGGCACGCTGCCGGCGTCCTTCGCGCGCGAGTACGCGACGCCGGTGGCGACCGCCTTCTTGAAGATCTTGCCCTTGCCCCCGGCCGAGGCCTTCTGCGAGGCCGAGTTGTAGACCTTCTCGAACACGCGCGGCACCGCGAGCAGGAACGTCGGGCGGAACGAGCCGAGCGAGGGCACGAGCTGGGTGGTGTCGGGCTGGTGGCCGACCTTCACGCCCGCGGTGATCGCGAGCACCGAGATGAGTCGCGCGAACACGTGCGCGAGCGTCACGAACAGCAGCGTCGACGCGCCCTCGCGCCGCAGCACCGGCTCGAGCGGGCCGCCGGGCACGTCGATGTTCAGGCAGAGGTCGACGAAGTTCGCGTGCGTGAGCACGACGCCCTTCGGCCGGCCGGTGCTGCCCGAGGTGTAGATGAGGGTGGCGATGTCGTCGGTGCCCGCCGTCGTGCGCGCCCGCTCGAGCGACTCGTCGTCGACGCCGGCGCCGGCCGCGCGCAGCTCGTCGAGCGCACCCGAGTGCATCTCCCAGCGCCACTGCAGCTCGGGGGCGTCGCCCTCGATGCCGGTGAACAGGGCCGTGTGCTCGGGCTCCTGGGTGATCAGGCCCTTCGCGCCCGAGTCGCTGAGGATCCAGCTCAGCTGGTCGGACGACGAGGTCTCGTAGACCGGCACCATCACGGCGCCCGCGGTCCAGAGCGCGAAGTCGACGAGCGACCACTCGTAGCAGGTCTTGCCGATGAAGGCGATGCGGTCGCCGGGGGCGACCCCCGCGGCGATCAGGCCCTTCGCGAGCGCGTCGACGTCGTCGCTGAACCCGCGCGTGCTGATGTCGCGCCAGCCCTCGCCCTCGGGCACCGCGAACAGCGCCCGCTCGGGGTGCTCGGCGACCCGCCGGCGCAGCAGATCGGTGGTGTTCAGCGTCGGATCGGGCTCGTACGCGGCGGGCGTGATGATCTCGGTGCGCGTGGCGCGCCGGGCGGGCGCAGCGGGGGAGTCGGTCATGATGGCTCGGCTTCCGTTCGTCGGGCGGGTGCGCGTCGTCGGCGCGCACGACCGGTCCGGCCGCAGCGCCGTTGCCGCGCGGTTCGGCCATGCTACCGGCATGCGGGCCCGCATCCATGCATTCGCGCGGAATCGCCACCCGCGCCGGGGCGCGGCGGCGCGTCCGCGCGCGGGTATGATGAACCTCGCCGTCGACCGGAGGTGCAAGTCCCGCAATGCTGTATTCGCTGTTCAAGCACTTGGTCGTCGGCCCCGCCGTCGCGCGGCTGTTCCGCCGCGAGATCATCGGCAAGGACCGCATCCCGGCCAAGGGCCCGGTGATCTTCGCCTCGAACCACCTCTCGGTGATCGACTCGATCCTGCTGCCGCTCGCCGTGAAGCGGCAGGTGTTCTTCCTCGCGAAGTCGGAGTACTTCAAGGGCCGCGACTTCAAGGGCCGCCTCACCGCGTGGTTCATGACCTCGGTCGGCCAGCTCTCGATCGACCGCTCCGGCGGCAAGGCCTCCGAGGCCTCGCTGAGCACCGGCGTCGAGGTGCTCGACACCGGCCGCTGCCTCGGCATCTACCCCGAGGGCACCCGCAGCCCCGACGGCCGGCTCTACCGCGGCCGCACCGGCATCGCCCGGATGCTGCTCGCCGCCGAGCAGCCCGTGCCGGTCGTGCCGGTCGTGATGATCGACACCGAGCGCATCATGCCGATCGGCGCGAAGCGCCCGGTGCGCGGCAGCTACGGCATCGTCTTCGGCGAGCCGATCGACTTCTCCGAGTACCGCAACATGCCCGCCGACCGCTTCGTGCTCCGCGCCATCACCGACCGCATCATGAGCGAGATCGCCGCGCTCAGCGATCAGGAGTACGCCGACGTCTACGCCTCCACCCTCCGCAAGAAGCTCGACGCGGC
Source organism: Microbacteriaceae bacterium (assembly GCA_012719255.1). GTDB lineage: Bacteria > Actinomycetota > Actinomycetes > Actinomycetales > Microbacteriaceae > Gulosibacter. The sequence goes on from JAAYAS010000023.1 coordinate 6,521, forward strand.
CCGCCGCTGAACCGCCGCGCCGACCGGCGACCGGGCCGCGCATCCCGCGGAATGCCCCGGCGGCGCCCCGCGTTGCCCCGACCACCACGCCTCGCCACGAGACCACCACGAAGAAGAATCCGGAAATGACGAACTCGAACGAATCGCTGCCCGCCCTGCTCGCCGGCCTCGAGGCCTGGCGCGAGCTGCCGATCAAGCAGCAGCCCACCTGGCCCGACGCCGAGGCCGCCCGCGAGGTCGCCGAGCAGCTCGCGCTGCGCCCGCCGCTCGTGTTCGCCGGCGAGGTCGACCGCCTGCGCGACCGGCTCGCCGCGGCCGCCGCCGGCAACGCGTTCGTGCTCCAGGGCGGCGACTGCGCCGAGACCTTCGCCGGCGCGACCGCCGACAAGATCCGCGCCCGGGTGTCGACGATCCTGCAGATGGCGCTCGTGCTCACCTACGGCGCCTCGATGCCGGTCGTGAAGATGGGCCGCATGGCCGGCCAGTTCGCCAAGCCCCGCTCGAAGGACACCGAGACCCGCGAGGGCGTCACCCTGCCCGCCTACCGCGGCGACATCGTCAACGACTTCGCCTTCACCCCCGAGGCCCGCGAGCCCCGTCCCGAGCGGATGCTCGAGGGCTACCGGGTCTCGGCCTCGACGCTGAACCTCATCCGCGCCTTCACCACCGGGGGCTTCGCCGACATGCGCGAGGTGCACTCGTGGAACCGCGGCTTCGCGAAGAACCCCGCGAACGCCCGCTACGACGCGATGGCCCGCGACATCGACCGCGCGCTGCGCTTCATGGCGGCGACCGGCACCGACTTCGAGACGCTCCGCGAGGTCGAGTTCTACATCGGCCACGAGGGCCTGCTGCTCGAGTACGAGCGCGCCCTCACCCGCATCGACTCGCGCACCGGCACGCCCTACGACACCTCGGCGCACTTCATCTGGATCGGCGAGCGCACCCGCGAGCTCGACGGCGCCCACGTCGACTTCCTCTCGCGCGTGCGCAACCCGATCGGTGTGAAGCTCGGCCCCACCACCGATGCCGACACCGTGCTGCGCCTGCTCGACAAGCTCGACCCCGAGCGCGAGCCGGGCCGACTCACCTTCATCACGCGGATGGGCGCGGGCACGATCCGCGAGGCGCTGCCGCCGCTGCTCGAGGCCGTGAAGGCCGAGGGCTCGACGCCGCTGTGGGTCACCGACCCGATGCACGGCAACGGCTTCACGACGCCCCGCGGCTACAAGACCCGCAGCTTCGACGACGTCATGGACGAGGTGAAGGGCTTCTTCGAGGCGCACCGGGCGGCCGGCACGCACCCCGGCGGCATCCACGTCGAGCTCACCGGCGACGACGTCACCGAGTGCCTCGGCTGCGCCGAGGAGATCCTCGACACCCACCTCGGCGAGCGGTACGAGACCATGTGCGAC
>JAAYAS010000247.1 GCA_012719255.1 Microbacteriaceae bacterium
GCCGAGCCGCTCGGGGCCGCGCCGCTCGGGGCGGGGGCAACGGGATCGTCCATGGCCCGAGCATCCCACTCGCGCGTGTCTACCGAGCACGGGCCTCCCATCCCTCGGCGTCGCCGGAGCCGGCCGACCGTGATCGGTAGCCGCAACCGACTCCGAGAGTAGGAACCGTCCGGCCGAACGGTGCCGGTCACCATCCAGAGAGGAACTCCCATGAAGCTCACCCGCCCCGCCGCCGCCCTCGCCGTCGCCCTGCTCGGCATGACCGCCCTCAGCGCCTGCGCCCCCGGCGACGACTCGGCCGCGGCCGACGACGCCGGCACCGCGCAGACCCAGGCCGCCGACACCGCCGACTCGGGCGGCAGCGTCGCCGAGCCCGCTCTCGGCGGCGACTGGAGCGTCACCGTCGACGGCGCGACCATCAGCATCCCCGACGCGACCGTCGTCTGCCAGGAAGCCGCCGGCGGCCTGTCGATCGCGATCGCCGCGCCGACCGCCGCCGCCGCCGACCAGGCGATCGCCGTGCAGCTCACCCTCGGCGACCCGCCGACGGTGCAGGCGGTCGCCGCGCTCGACGCCGACCGCAACGCGCTCGCCTACACCGAGGGCACCGGGATGGGCTCGGCCGAGGTCGCGGTGAGCGGCAGCGAGTACACGATCACCGGCGAGGGCCTCGTCACCGAGATCGACAACCCGACCTCGATGAACACGAAGCCGTTCGAGATCGTCGTCGACTGCGGCTGAGCCCGCCGCGTCGCCCGAGTCGGCGATACTCGGACGCATGATCCCGACGCTCGCACTCCGGTACGCCGAGGCCGAGAGCTGCTGGGCCGCCTGGGGGTGGACCGACCGCGACCGCCCCGAGGCGGCCCGGCTCCATCCCCGGGTGCTCCCCGCGCTCGCGCAGCTGCGCCCCTCGGTGCTCCCGGATGCGGGCGTCGACGCTTCCGGCGCCGAGCCGATCGCCGACGCGCTCGCCCGCGCCCGGCGCGGCCCGCTCGGCGACCCCGCCGGCACCGCGCGGCTCGGCGAGCAGCTCGCCGACGCGCTCCTCCCCGGTCCGGTAGTCCTCGCGCTGCTCGACCGGGCGCAGCAGGCGGGCCGCCGGCCCCGGCTGCGCATCCACCCCTCGCCCGGCCTCGCGCGGGTGCCGTGGCCGCTGCTGCGCGTGCGGCTCACCGCCGACGGATCGCGCCGGGCGCCGCTGCTCGACCTCGCCGACCTCTGCCTCGGCGCGCCGGCCGACGCGGTCGCCGACGCCCTGCCGCCCGAGCCCGGCGAGGGCCTCGTCGCCGTCATCGACCCGCGGGTGCCCGGGTTCGCCGCCGACTCCGCGCTCGGCTCGGTGCTCGGCCGCCCGCATCCCGACGACCGGCTCGTAGCGCTCGTCGACCGGCATCGCGGCCGGCTGCGCCCCGCCGTCGACGCCTACCCCGAGCTCGTGCGCCGCCGCGACCTCGACCGCGACTGGCTGCGCGGCGCGCTCGCCGGTGCCGCCCGGCTGCTCTACCTCGGCCACGTCAGCGTCGCCGGCGCCGAGCTCGCCACCGGCGCGACCTCGTCGATGCACCTCTGCTGCGTCGACGACGCGGGCCGGCACCGGCCGCTCAGCGCGGCCGAGCTGCTCGCCGATGCGGGGATGCGGTTCCCCGCCCGGGTGGCGCTGCTCGGCTGCGGCTCGGGCACCGACCTCGGCTACCCCGAGCCGATGGGCCTCGCGCTCGCCGCGGTCCTCCGCGGCGCCGAGCTCGTCACCGCCGCGTCGTGGACGCTGCCGACCGACGCCGCGCTCGAGGGCGAGCCGCTGCGGCGCCTCGTGCTCGCCGTCGACGCCGCGCACGACGCCGCCGACCCGGTCGCCGCGCTCAGCGCCTGGCAGCTCGAGCGGGCCGAGGCGTGGGCCGCGGCCGGCGAGCCCGCCGACTCGCCGCTCGTCTGGGCCGCCGCCCTCACGCACGTGCGCTGAGCGGGATCGCCCGCGGGCCGAGCCGCTCGACGCCGTGGCGGCCCTTCGACAAGCGGACCGAGGGCCGAGCCCGTCGAAGCCCGGCGCCACCCGCGTGGAGTCCCCTCGCACTCCACCCCGCCGAGGTGGAGCCGCACTGCACCCGCTGACTCCCCCTGCGCTCCACCGCTGCACACCCGCTCCACCTCACCGACGTGGAGCAGCCTCGCACTCCACCCCGCTTGCCCGAGTCGGCTGTACTCAGCACGCGCCGGCGCCAACCGAACCGAGGGCTGAGCCTGTTGAAGCCCGGCGCCCTTCGACAAGCTCAGGGACCCTTCGACAAGCTCAGGGACCCTTCGACTGGCTCAGGGGCCGGGAGCGGCTCGGGACCCTTCGACAAGCTCAGGGATCTCGACGGGCTCAGGAGCCGCGCATCCCGGAAAATGCCGCAGGCCCGGCCGCCGAAGCGGACCGGGCCTGCGGGATGCGCGGTGGCGGCTACGCGCCGAGCGCCGACACGTCGAGCGGGATCGCCGGGCCGAAGGTCGTCGACACGACGGCCTTCTGCACGTAGCGGCCCTTCGCCGAGGCGGGCTTGAGGCGGAGCACCTCGTCGACGGCGGCGCGGAGGTTCTCCTCGAGCTTCTCGGTCTCGAACGAGGCCTTGCCGACGATGAAGTGCACGTTCGAGTGCTTGTCGACGCGGAACTCGATCTTGCCGCCCTTGATGTCGGTGACGGCCTTGGCGGCGTCGGGGGTGACGGTGCCGGTCTTCGGGTTCGGCATGAGGCCGCGGGGGCCGAGCACCTTGCCGAGTCGACCGACCTTGCCCATCATGTCGGGGGTGGCGACGGCCGAGTCGAAGTCGGTCCAGCCGTCGGCGACCTTCGCGATGAGCTCGTCCGAGCCGACCTCGTCGGCGCCGGCGGCGATGGCGGCCTCGGCGGCCGGGCCCTGCGCGAACACGATGACGCGCGCGGTCTTGCCGGTGCCGTTCGGCAGCGAGACGGTGCCGCGCACCATCTGGTCGGCCTTGCGGGGGTCGACGCCGAGTCGCATCGCGACCTCGACGGTGCTGTCGAACTTCGTCGACGAGGTCTCCTTGGCGAGGCCGGCGGCCTCGGCGAGGGTGTAGACCTTGCCGTCCTCGATCTTCTCTGCCGCGGCGCGGTACGCCTTGGACTTCTGTGCCATGTTGTTGCTCCTCACAAGAGTGTGCGGTCTGCGAGCTTGGCGAGCTCTCCCGCGTTGAAGTTGGTGCGCCGTGCGGCAGCTGCGCGGCTGCCGGCGCGGATGCGGGCTACTTGCCCGTGACCTCGATGCCCA
>JAAYAS010000248.1 GCA_012719255.1 Microbacteriaceae bacterium
CGCCGACGGCGCGCCCGGCGCATCCGGGCCGGGCGCCCGCTCGCCGCCCGCGGACGCCGGATCGACGACGCCCGACGCCCACTGCGGCTCGTCCTCGAACGACGCCGGCAGGCCGTAGTCGCCGGGCTGCTCGACCGGCGCCGAGTAGCGCGGCGAGGCCTCGGGGCCGTCGCCGCGGTGCCGCACGAACTGCACGACGCCGACGATCGTCAGCGCGAGTCCGCCGAGCGTCACCAGGCCGCCGAAGGCGATGACGAGGATGACGACGAACAGCATCCCCATCATCGGCTAGAGCTCCGAGCCCGGGACGCCGAACGAGTCGCAGGCGCCGACGCCCTCCTGGTAGCCGCGCATCAGCCAGTTCGTGCGCTGCTCGCTGGTGCCGTGCGAGAACGTCTCGGGCTGCACCTCCATGCCGGCCTGCTCCTGGATGTTGTCGTCGCCGATCGCCTGCGCCGACGAGATCGTCTGCTGGATCTCGTCGCGGGTCGGCTCGCGGAGGATCTGGTTGCCGGCGTCGTCGGTGTACTGCGAGGCCGAGCCCATCCAGGCGCCCGCGTAGCAGTCGGCCTGCAGCTCGAGGCGCACCATGCCGCTGGTCGGGCCGACGTCGCGGTGGTCGACCTGCTGCAGCGTGCCCTCGAGCTTCTGGATGTGGTGACCCCACTCGTGCGCGAGCACGTACATCTCGGCGAGCGGGCCGCCCTCGGCGCCGTAGCGCTGCGTGAGGATGTCGAAGAACTGGCCGTCGATGTAGATGCCCTCGTCGCTCGGGCAGTAGAACGGGCCGACCGCGTTCGAGGCGCTGCCGCAGCCGCTCGAGGTCGAGCCGTCGTAGAGCACGACCGTCGGGTCGTTGTACGCGCTGACGCCGAGCTGGGGCGCGGTCTCGGCCCAGTACTGCTCGAGGGTCACCGCGCCGCCCTCCATCCGGCAGTCGAAGCTGGCGTTCGCCTCCGCGCCGGTGCACTCGAGGTCCTCGGCCTGCTGCTGGCCGCCGCCGGGGGCGCCGCCGCCGAGGAACTGGGTGACGTCGAAACCGAGGAACTGCGTCGACAGCAGACCGAGCAGCAGCACGAGCACACCGCCGCCGCCGGCGATCGCCCCGCCGCGGCCCCGTCGCCGCTGCACGTTCTTCGAGTCGAAGCGCGAGTTCTCATTGAAGGTCATGACGACAATCTACCGGCGGCGGGCCGATTCGCACCGGTTGTGAGGAACTCGTGCCCAACCGCGGGTACGGGCCGAGAACGACGGGGGGCGGATGCGGCGACCCGCCGCATCCGCCCCCGTTCGCGTCAGCCCTTGCGCGCGGCCTTCTTCGCGGCCTTCGCGGCCGCCTTCTCGGCGCGCCGGCGGTCGCGGTACTGCACCCGCTCGTCGACGGGCGCCTCCCCCGAGGCGCGGAGCCGCTCGTAGTGGGCGGCCGCCTCCTCCTGCCGCTCCCGCTCCTCGCCGGTGGCGATGCGGGCGCGCAGGTGCGCCTCGGTGTAGCCGAAGGCGTCGACGAGGTCCTGCGCGTGCGGGCGCAGCCGCGCGAGCAGCCGGTTCGTGTACGACGACACCATGCGGGCGCGCTGCGCGGTGAGCCGGCCCGACATGAGGTACCAGCCGAGGTCGCGCTCGATCGCGACGAGGCCGTAGAGGTCGCGCAGCCAGGTGAGCACGCGGTGGGTGGCGCTGTCGCGGTCGAAGTCGTCGAGGCGGCGGGTGAACGCCTCCCACTGGATGAGCTCGGCGTAGCTCAGCGCGGCCTGGATGAGCTTGTCCTGCTGCGCGTTGAACGCGGCCTGCTGCTCGGCGGCGGGGCGCTTCGCGTACTTCTGGAGGGCGGCGGCGATCTCGGCGATCGGCTCCTCGACGCGGGCCGAGAGCAGTTCGCGCTGGGTGTCGGGCTGGCGCAGCCAGCCGACCGAGCGGCCGTGGAAGCCGAAGTCGCCGACGTGGCCGCCGAGTCGGGCGAGGCCGATGCCGCGGAACGCCCGGTCGGCGACCTGGCTCATGATCGTGCGGGCCGGGTCGCCCTTGAACTTCGCGGCGTAGTCCTCGAGCAGGCGCTTGCCGACGAGCTGCAGCAGCACGTTGTTGTCGCCCTCGAAGGTCGTGTAGATGTCGAGGTCGTGGTGCAGCAGCGCGATGCGGTTCTCGGCGAGGAAGCCGGCGCCGCCGCAGGCCTCGCGCGCCTCCTGCAGCGTCGCCATCGCCTGCCAGGTCGACAGCGGCTTCAGCGCGGCGGCGAGCGTCTCGAGGTCGGCGCGGTTGTCGGGGCTGTCGTCGATGCCCTGGAACACCTCGTGGAACTTCCGCAGGAACTCGTCGTGGGCGAACGTCGCCGCATAGGCCTGCGCGAGCCGCGGCAGCAGCCGCTTCTGGTGTCGCTGGTAGTCGAGCAGCACCGTCTCGCGGCCGGTGCCGGCATTGTCGAACTGGCGGCGCTGGTTGCCGTAGGCGACGGCGATGGCGAGGCCCGCCTGCATCGCGACGGCGGCCGAGCCGTCGAGCGAGACGCGGCCCTGCACGAGCGTGCCGAGCATCACGAAGAAGCGGCGGCCGGGCGACTCGATCGGCGACGAGTAAGTGCCGTCGGGGGCGACGTCGCCGTAGCGGTTGAGGAGGTTCTCGCGCGGGATGCGCACGTCGGTGAAGTGGAGCCGGCCGTTGTCGATGCCGTTGAGGCCGCCCTTCACGCCGTCGTCCTCGCCGCCGATGCCGGGGAGGAACTCGCCGGCGTCGTCGCGGATCGGCACGAAGAACGCGTGCACGCCGTGGTTGACGCCCTTCGTGATGAGCTGCGCGAACAGCACGGCGGCGCGGCCGTGCTTCGCGGCGTTGCCGAGGTAGTCCTTCCACGCGCCGCGGAACGGCGTGTCGATGACGAACTCCTCGGTCTCGGGGTCGTAGGTCGCGGTGGTGCCGATCGAGGCGACGTCGGAGCCGTGACCGGTCTCGGTCATCGCGTAGATGCCGGGCAGCTCCATGCGCATCAGCGCCGGCAGGTAGGCGTCGTGGTGGCGCTCGGTGCCGAGGTGCCAGATCGCGCCGCCGAACAGGCCCCACTGCACGCCCGACTTGATCTGCAGGCTCGGGTCGGCGAGGAAGAGCTCCTCGAACGCGGCGATGTTGCCGCCGGCGGTGTTGCCGCCGCCGTGCTTCTCGGGGAAGGCGAGGCCGGGGGTGCCCTTCTCGGCGAGCTTGAAGAGCTGGCCGAGCACGCGCTCGCGGTGCTCGGGCATGGCGAGCGAGTCGTCGCGCTGGAACTCGGGGTCGGCGGCGATGGCGCGCGAGCGGGCGCGCTCCTCGGGCCAGGTGCCGAAGATCGCGGTGCGCACGGCCTCCTGGTCGATGCGGTCGCGCGCCGGCTCGGCGGCGGCGAGCTCGGCGTCGTCGATGCCGTCGGACTGCTCCTCGGCGGCGAGGGTCGCCGCGTTCGGGTCGTAGGCGGGGTCGATCGCGCCGGTCTCGACCTCGGTCGGGTCGACGGGCGCGGTGCTCGTGGAATCGGGGGTCACTGGTTCCTCCTCGAATGCGTGACGCGGGTCGAGCCGCGCGGTTCGCAGGCACGCTAGGCGGGGCCGACGGGCCCGGCAACGAGGTTCGATCGCGGCGACAATCCCGGATGCGGCACCCCCGCGCACCCTTGTGCGCACCGCACAAGCGCAGAGGTCGCGACTCGTGCATCCCCCACAAGCGATGGAGTGGCGCGTCGCGGGCTCTACGCCCCGCGGAGCGCCTCGAGCAGCTTCACCTTGCCCTGCGTGCGGAGCACCGCGTTCTCGTAGAGCTTCGCGCCGAGCCAGATCGCCGCCGCCGCGGTGACGATGAGGATCGCGAGCGCGACGAACGGCTCCCACCACTCGGCGGCGCCCTGGAACAGCCGGATCGGCATCGCCACCGGCGCCGAGAACGGGATGTAGCTGATCACCCGCATGAGCTCGGGGTTCGTCGAGAACATCACGACGAGCAGGTACGGGATCATCACGAGCCAGGTGAGCAGACTCACCGCCGAGGGGACGTCCTCGGGCCGCGACACCGTCGCGCCCATGCCGGCGTAGAGCGCGGCGAACAGCACGAAGCCGACGAAGAAGAGCACCGCGAACCACGCGAGGGCCGGCCCGAGCAGCTGCACGAACCCGGTCTGCCCGCTGAGTGCGAATGCGATCAGCGCGATCGCCGCGAGCCCGACGACCTGGCCGACCGCGAGCACCGTGCCGCCGATCACCTTGCCGGCGATGATCGTGCGCGGCCGCACCGAGGCGAGCAGCAGCTCGACGATGCGCGAGGCCTTCTCCTCGACGACCGATTGGGCGATGCGCTGGGCGAACATCATCACCGACATGAAGTAGAGCACTCCGAGGCCGATGGTGACGAAGTAGGTGACCATCGGGTTGAGCCCGACGCCCGCCTCGAGCTGCGCCGGGTAGGGCGACTCGGTGAGCCGCTGGATGAGGCCGGAGTCGACGCCGTCGAGGCCGACGAGCACGCCCGACACCGACGGCGGCACCTGCACCGGCTCGCCCTCGGGGTCGAGCAGCGGCGCACCGGCCGCCTCGGGGCCAGTGAGCCAGGCCGCATCCGCCTCGCCGTCGCGCACGAGGTCGAGCGCCTCGGCGGCGGTGCCGACCTCGATCACGTCGAGACCGGCACCGTCGAAGCGCTCGGCGGTCGTGGTGGTCGCCATCGTCGGCCGCTCGCCGCCGGTCGCGGCCGAGATGAACAGGTCGCCGATGAAGCGCTGCCCGAGGATGAGCAGCAGCAGGAGCGCCGCGGTGATCACGAAGCTCCAGATGAACGCGGGGGTGCGCACCGTCGTGACGATCTCGCGGCGGGCGACGAGCATCGCGCCGCGCGCGGTCGAGATCTCGGACGCGGCCGCATCCGGTGCGACCCGGGCGGGCGCGTGGGCGGCGGGGTCGTGGCGATCGGCCATCAGCGGACCTCCTTGAAGATCGTGGTGAGCGGCACGAGCTCGCGGGCGAAGCCGCGCACCGGGCCGCGGTCGAGCTCGGCGCGCAGCAGCTGCTGGGCGCGCGCCTCGGCGGCCGCGTCGTCGGAGGCGTCGATCGCGACGACGACGCCGTCGGCATCGCGCTTCGCCTCGCGCACATCGGGCTCGACGAGCAGCGCCGACGGGTCGTCGACGCCGAAGCGGTACAGGCCCCGCGAGTGCTGCTCCTGCAGCTCGCGGCGGCCGCCGGCGGCGACGATGCGGCCGTGCGAGATGATCACGAGTTCGTCGCTGAGCTTCTCGACCACCTCGAGCTGGTGCGACGAGAACAGCACCGGGGCGCCGGCGGCGGCGCGCTCGCGGAGCACCTCGAGCACCGCCTCGACGGCGATCGGGTCGAGCCCCGAGAACGGCTCGTCGAGGATGAGGATGCGCGGCTCGTGCACGAGCGCCACGCAGATCTGGGCGCGCTGCTGGTTGCCGAGCGAGAGGTCCTCGACCTTGTCGTTCGCGCGCTCGTGGAGGTCGACGCGCTCGAGAAGGTCGTCGGCGCGGCGGGCGGCGACCTGCTTCGGCACGCCGTGCAGCTCGCCGAAGTAGACGATCTGCTCGCGCACCCGCATCTTCGGGTAGAGGCCGCGCTCCTCGGGCATGTAGCCGATGCCGGTGCGGTCGGCGGGCGTGATCGGGCGGCCGTCGACGAGCACTTCGCCGGCGTCGGGGCGGATGAGGCCGAGGATCGCGCGCATCGCGGTCGTCTTGCCAGCGCCGTTCGCGCCGACGAAGCCGGTGAGCCGCCCCGCGGCGACGTCGAACGACACGTCGTCGAGCACCTTCCGGTCGCCGTACGAGTGCGAGAGTTGACGGACTTCGAGCATGCGGCTCCTCGGGTTCGCGTGCGGAAAGGACGGTTCGGGTGCGGAAAGGCGCGACCCACGGTACGCGCCGGAGGTGCGCACCGGATGAGCATCGGGCGACAGCACCGCCGAATCCGACTGGAGGATGAGCAGGGCCCGCCGATGCGCCGGGTGCCGGCTCAGCGCGGGACGGCCGCCGCGTGCCGCACCTCGGCGACGATCTGCTCGGGGATCGCGTACTTGCCGAGCGTGCGGTCGGCGCCGGCGGCGCGGGCCCGCTCGCCGAGGTCGCCGTCGCGGCTGCCGACGAGCACCACGATGCACGGCTGCGGGGCGCCGAGGGCCCGGATGCGCTCGGTCGCCGCGAACCCGTCGCCGTCGGCGAGCGTCGATGCGACCAGCACGACATCGGGACGGTGGCGCTCGACGAGCGCCACCGCATCCGCCGTCGACGACCCCTCGCCGAGCACGCGCAGGTCGTCCTGCGCCTGCAGGATGAGCGAGAAGCCGGCCCGGATCAGCTGCTGGGCGTCGACGATGACGATGCCGATCTTCGACACGGACTGTCCTCCTGACTGGGTTCGCCGACGCAACCGCTCCGTCGGTGCGAACGCCGCGACGCTACCCCCATCGGGTTACCGGAGCGCAACGAGGCACGTCACCCTCCGTTCATCGCCGCGAGGACCTGCCCCGTCGAGGACCCCTGAGCCTGTCGAAGGGCCCGACCCCGGGCCGCGCCGAACTCGGCCGCGGCCCGTCCAGGACCGTCCCGCCGGTAGACTGCGGGGCAGGAGACCCGAATCTTGAAGAACGTCAGCACCCGCCTGCTCATGTCCAGCGCCGCGATCGGCGTCGCCGGAGGTGTGCTGTTCACCGCGCACGCCCTCGTCGGCGGCCTCGCCGTGAACACCGTGCCGTTCCTCTACGGCCTCACGATGGGCGTGTACTTCCTGCCCGGCACGCTCGCGCAGGCGCTGTTCCGCCGCGGCGGCGTCGCGATGCTCGCCTCCGCGCTCGCGGGGCTCGTGTCGTCGCCGTTCCAGCCGATCGGCTTCACCGCCCTGCTCATCGGCCTCGCGATCGGCGTGATGCAGGAGGCGCCGTTCCTCATCGGCCGCTACCGGCACTGGCCGACGTGGCTGTTCTGGCTCAGCGGCACGATCCAGGGCGTGCTCGTGATGGGCGCGGCCTTCGGCATCATGCGCGGGCAGGACCTCGGCGTCGCCGGCGCCGTGCTGCTGTTCGTCTCGTTCTTCGTGTCGCCGCCGATCTTCACGGGCATCGCGCTCTGGCTCGCGAAGGCCCTCGACCGGGCCGGCGTCGCCCGCGGACTGCGCTCCGATGAGCAACGGCGCGAGCAGCGGCGCGAGCGGCTGCGCGAGCCGCGGCCCCGCCCCGACGCGCCCACGACGTGACCGCTCCCGGCGCCGCCGCCGGCGACGGCGCATCCGCGCGACCCGCGCCCGACGACGGGGCGCGCGGCACCGCGTCCCCGCGGCCCGCGCCCGACCGCCCGACGCGCGACGACGCATCCCCGCCCGCGCCGCTCGTCGACGTGCGCGCGCTGTCGATCACGCACCGCGACGCACCCCGGCCGACGCCCGCCGACGTGACCTTCGCGGTGCGGCCCGGCGAGGCGCTGCTCGTGCTCGGACCCTCGGGCTGCGGCAAGTCGACGCTCGCGCTCGCGCTCAACGGGCTCGTGCCGCACGAGGTGTGGGCCGAGACCGACGGCGAGGTGCGGCTCGGCGGCGACGACGTCGCCGGGATGCCCGTGGCCGAGGCGGCCGCGCGCGTCGCGATGGTGTTCCAGGACCCGGATGCGCAGATCGTCACCACCTCGGTGCACGAGGAGGTCGCGTTCGGCGCCGAGAACCTCTGCGTCGCCGCCGACGAGATCGACCGCCGCGTCGACCGGGCGCTGCGGCAGGTGGGGCTGCTCGACCGGCGCGACGACTCGCCCGACGCGCTCTCGGGCGGCGGCCGGCAGCGGCTCGCGATCGCCGCGGCGCTCGCGCAGGGCGCGCCGCTGATCGTGCTCGACGAGCCGACCGCGAATCTCGACCCGCGCGGCGCCCGCGAGGTGTACGACGTGCTCGGCGGGCTCGTGCGCGCCGGCGAGGTGGGGCTCGTGCTCGTCGAGCACAACCTCGACGAGGCGCTGCGGGTCGCGACCCGCGTGCTCGTGCTCGGCCACGACGGCCGGCCGGTGCTCGAGGGCGCGCCGCACGAGGTGTTCGTCGGCGGCGCCGAGGTGCTCGAGTCGCTCGGCGTCTGGCAGCCGGTGGCCACAGTCGCCGCCGCCGCGCTGCGCCGCGCCGGCCTCGACGTCGGCGCCCCGCTCACCATCGAGGCCCTCCGCACCGCCCTCCGTTCGACCGGTACTTGCACCTGCAACTCCCGGTCCGGTTCTGGGGATGCGGCGGTCGACCGCGGCGGCGGGCCCTCCGGCCCCGCCGATTCGACCGGCGGTTGCAGCTGCGACTCCCGGGCGGGACGGGCGGGCGACGCCGTGCGGGCCGACTCCGGGTCGCGAGTCGCGTCTCCGGACTCCACCGACGCGGCGACGGGGTCCGGAGACGCGGTGCCAGGGCCCGGCGACGCGACGACGGGGCCGGGCGACGCGCCGATCCTCACCGCAGCGGGGCTCACCGTGCGCCGCGCAGGCCGCACGCTCCTCGACGACGCGACCCTCCGCATCCGCCCCGGCGAGTTCGTCGCCGTCGCCGGACCGAACGGCGCCGGCAAGACCACGCTGCTGCAGGCGCTCGCCGGCATCGTCGCCCCGCCGCGCGGCACCGTCGCCGTCGACGGCCGCGACGTCGCGCGCCTGCGCGTGCGCGAGCTGCGCGACCGCATCGGCTACGTGTTCCAGAACCCCGAGCACCAGTTCCTCGCGACGACCGTGCGCGACGAGCTCGCCCTCGAGCTGCGCAACCAGGGCTTCGCCGACGACGCCGTCGACGCGCGCGTCGCCGAGTCGCTCGCGCGGTTCGGGCTCGACGGACTCGCCGAGCTGCATCCGTTCCTGCTCTCGGGCGGGCAGAAGCGGCGGCTGTCGGTCGCGACCGCGCTCGTGTCGGGCGCGTCGGTGCTCGTGCTCGACGAGCCGACGTTCGGGCAGGACCGCGCCCGCGCCGCCGAGCTCGTCGCCGTGCTCACCGAGCTCAACGCCGCCGGCACCACCGTGATCATGGCGACCCACGACCTGCAGCTCGCCGCCGAGGTCGCCGACCGGCTCGTCGTCGTCGCCGACGCCCGTATCGCCGCCGACGGCCCGGTGCGCGAGGTGCTCGCCTCCGGCGTGCTCGACGAGGTCGGCATCGGCCAGCCGCCGCTCGTGCGCGCCTTCGGCGGCCTCGCCGACGAGCGCCTGCGCGGCATCACCCGGATGCGCGACCTGCCGGGGGCGGAGACGGGCGCGGTCCCGGCGGCAGGCGCGGGCGCGGGCCCGGGGCCTGGCGCGGGCTCGGTTCCGACCATGCGCACGACTACGGACGCGGGCACCGGTGTCGGCCGCGGCGCCGGCGGCGATGCGCGCCCGGGCACCGGCCGTGATGGCGCGGCAGCGGACGCGAGCACGGACGCGGTCGCCGGCGGCGACCCCGCCGGCCCCGCCGCTCCCGGACCGACGGGAGCACCGCGATGACCGGCCACGAGCGCATCCCCGGCCCCGCGACCCCGCCGCCGCCCGCCGCATCCGCCCGCGCCGCGACCACCGCGCGGGTCGCCGCGCAGCGCGAGCGCGCCCGCATCGACCGGCCGACGATGGCGCAGGCCCGCGAGCTGCGCATGCCGTTCCTCCACCGCATCCACCCGCTCGCGAAGTTCGGGGCGACCACCGCCGCGCTCGTGTCGGTGTTCTTCGTGAACACGCCGTGGATCCCGGGCGCGATCTCGCTGCTCGCGGTGCTCGTGCTGCTCGCCGGCACCCGGCTCACGTGGTTCCAGCGCGCGCTCGTGGTGCTCGGGATGCCGCTGCTCGCGGCGGTGCTCGCCGTCACCCTCGGCATCTGGGTCGACCCGCGCCTCACCGTCGGCACGCAGACGCTCTTCGAGATCGGCGACTGGCAGTTCCGCCGCGGCGCCCTCGAGTCGGGCTTCGCGACCTCGATGCGGCTCATGGCGATCGTGTCGCTCTCGCTCGTCGGCGGGCTCACCACCTCGGGCGCCGACTTCGTGCGCGCGCTCGTGCAGCAGCTGCGCGTGCCCTACCGCTTCGGCTACGCCGGGCTCGCGGCGATGCGCTTCGTGCCCCGGTTCCGCCACGAGCTCTCGATCATCCGGCAGGCCCACCGCGCCCGCGGCATCTCGTTCGGGTCGGGCCCGGTCGGCTGGACCCGTCGCCAGCTCGCCTCGCTCGTGCCGCTGCTCGCCGCCGCGATGCGGCACGCCGACCGCGTCGCCCTCTCGATGGATGCGCGCGCCTTCGGCTACCGGGAGACGCGCACCGAGCGGCAGCTCGTGCCGGTGCGCGCCGGCGACTGGGTCTTCCTCGTGCTGTTCCTGCTCGCCGTCGCGGCGATCTTCGTCGCCGGCGCGACGCTCGGCCTCGCCTGACGGCCGCGTACCGAACGGTGCGCGCCGGTGCGCGACACGCCCGCCACGCCGCCGTCATCGCGCAGCGCGCACCCATCGGTACGCGCCCGACGACCCGACCCAGCGCATCCGCACCCCGCAACTTGGCAACCCGCGCCGGTCGAGCCGCTCCTCAGCCCCAGTCGGCGGTGTCGAGCGCCTGCCACGACTCGCGGGCGGCGCGCGCCGCTTCCGGCCCGGCCGCGAGCGGCACGTACCGGCCCGAGGGCGAATCCGGATGCGCGCCGTCGCGGGTCGGGTGCCACGCCGGCTCCCAGCCGGTGAACTCGAACCCGGACTTCCGCGCGACCGCGACCGAGGCCGCGTTGCCGGGCAGGCACTGCCAGCCGAGGCGCTCGAGCCCGAGCCCCGTATCCGACACCGCCCACTCGGCGACGGCGCGCACCGCCTCGGGCATGATGCCGCGGCCGCGCAGCTCGCGCACGAGCCAGAAGCCGACCTCGCTCGTCGGCACCATCACGCCGATGACGCCGGCGAAGCGGCCGTCGAGGCGGATCGCCCAGGTCGCCTCGCCGCCGGTGCGCCAGCAGTCGGGCACGTAGTCGGCGACGAAACCGCGGGCGTGCTCGCGCTCGTACGGCCACGGCGTGGTGAGGAACCGCTCGCACTCGGGGCCGCGGCAGGTCTCGGTGATCGCGTCGATGTCGTCGAGCGTCGGCTGATCGAGCAGGAGGCGGTCGGTGCGAAGGGCGATGGGATCCATGGAGGGATTCAAGCATCGCGCGCGCCGAGCTCCCGCCCCGTGGGCGTCGGCTCGGGTGGCAGGAGCGCGACGACACGCCGAGTTTGCGGCGTGTCGTTCAGCTCGTGCCACCCGAACTGACGGGGTCACGTCGAGCAGCGACACGGATGGGGGAAGGGACCGGGGCGGGAGGGACCGGGGCGGGAGGGACCGGCGGAGCACCGCGTCGGGCCGGTCCCGCGGGGAACGGCGACGGGCCCGTCCCGCGGGCAACGGCGGCGGGGCCGTCCCGGGGAACGGCGACGGGGCCGGGCCGCGGATGCGGTCCGGCCCCGTCGTGTGGGGGAGCTGCGGCTAGCGGGTCGGGTCGGCGTCGGGGCCGTCGACCGCGTCGGTGCCGGTGGTGCCGGTGGTGCCGTCGGCCGCGTCGGTCGCGGCGGTGCCCGCCGGGTCGACCGGCTCGGCGGCGGCGTCGGCCGGCGCGTCGGCGGCGGCGCGGCGGCGCAGCAACCAGAGGGCGGCACCGGCGACGATGAGCGCACCGCCGACGATGAGGATCCAGGTGAAGTCGGCGGCGCCGGTCTGGGCGAGGCCGCCGTTCTTCACCGGGTCGACCGGGGCGAGCGGGCTCGCGCCCGCGTCGTCCGCGTCGTCCGCACCGGGCGCGTCCGCACCCGGCTCACCCGCGCCCGGCTCACCCGCACCCGGCTGGTCGTCGCCCGGCTCGCCCGCACCGGGCTGGTCGTCACCGGGCTCGCCCGAGCCCGGCTCGTCGTCGCCCGGCTCCTCGGGGCCGGGGCCCGCCGCATCCTCGCAGGGCAGCAGGTCGGTGCGCAGCGAGCCGACGTCGACGCCGTCGACGAACCACCACGCCGAGCGCTGGCCGTCGACGCAGATCGTGCCCGTCGCGAAGCCCTCGTTGTTGATGTTCGGCATCGTGGTGGGGCGCTCGACGTGCAGCACGTCGAGCTCGGGCGACGTCAGGCCCGACTGCAGCGGGATCTGCGCGCCGAGGCCGTCGCAGCCGTCGTCGCACATCGCCCAGAGCACGCCGAGCACGGGGTCGTGGTCGAGGGCCATGACCGAGCCGAGCTTCGGGTCGATGGTCGACACGATGACGGCCGAGCCGTCGCCGGCGAGCGCGAGCGCGTAGACGAGGCCGTTCGCCTCGACGCCGGCGAGGTAGAGGCCGGCGCGGCGGTCGGGGTAGTCGGCCGGGTCGTACGGCTTGTTCAGCGCGTCGTCCCAGATCGCGCCGGCGAGCGCCTCGTCGGGCACCCACTCGATCGCCTCGACGCCGAGGTTCGGGCCGACGGCGGGCAGCACGTCGGTGATCTCCCACTCGATGAGGGCGACGAGGTCGGGGCCGGGCGCCTCGGGGTCGACCATGAGCACGGTGTTCTTGTTCACGCCCTTGTCGCTGTTGTCGCGCTCCGAGGCGATGAACAGCATCCCGGTGCCGTCGACGGTGATGCCCTCCGCATCCGGGCCCGCCGCGGCGGGGTCGTCGGCGTCGGCCTGGAAGCGCACGCGCTTGCCGGGGGCCCACTCGTCGCTGAGCGTGAGGGTGCCGTCGGCGGCGACGTCGAGGCGCCAGAAGATGCCGGTGCCGTTGTCGACGGCGTAGAGGTGGCCGCCGTCGCCGACCTCCACGAACTCGAGGCCCGACGAGTCCTGCAGGAAGATCGGCACATCGTCGACGACGCGCACGTCGTCGGCGCCGGGCCAGGCGATGGTGTCGACGTCGCCGACGCACTCGTTGCGCTCGCCCTTCGTCGGCACCGCGGTCACGGCGAACTCGCCGGTCGCGTTCGGGCAGCGGCCCCAGGTGGTGTCGGCCTGCTCGGTCCAGCTCGTGGCCTGGATGAGGTGCTCGCCGTCGAAGATGCGCACCGAGTCGGCGCCGCCGAGGCCGAAGCCGAAGTCGGCCTCCTCGAGCACGAGGTAGCCGCCGGGGGCGATGACCGTGCCGGCGGGGATCTCGTAGGCGTGGTCGTCGCGGTCGTCCTTCACGACGAGGCCGGCGATGTCGAGCTCGTCGGCGGTCGGGTTGTGGAGCTCGATCCAGTCGCCGGGCTCGCCGTCCTTCGACTCGACCTCGTTGAGCACGACGCGGTTGCCGCACGAGTTGAGCTCGCCGCGGGTGGGCGTCTCGATCTCGCGGAACTCGCCGGTGCCGTCGGGGCAGCGGCCGTAGGTGCCGTTCGCGTGAACGGTCCACGCGTACTCGGCGACGGTGAGGCCCTGCGCGTCGCGGATCGTCACCTGGTCGTTCGCGCCGAGGCCGAAGGTGAAGTGCACGTTCTCGTCGAACACGAAGTACTCCCCGGGCTGCAGCACGGTGCCGGCGGGCAGCGGCACGACGCCGTCGGCGTGGCCGACCGGGTCGTTGTCCATGAGCGTCCAGCCCGAGATGTCGACCGGCGCGTCGCCGATGTTCTTGATCTCGGCCCAGTCGCCGGGCACGCCGCCGTTCGACTCGACCTCGTTGATCACGATGGTCGGGGGCACGCACTCGTTCGCGGCGCCCTTGGTGGCGTGGGCGAGGGCGAACGCGCCGATGCCGTCGGGGCAGCGGGCGAGGGTGGCGGCGAGCTCGTCGCCGTCGATCGCGGCGTGGCCCTGCCACGAGTGCTCGTCGATGAGCGCGCCGTCGGCGTCGTAGACGCGGATCGAGTCGTTCGAGCCGATGCCGATGGCCGCCTCGAAGGTGCTCTCCACCCAGGTGTCGGTCGCCTGGTCCCAGATCAGGCCGGGCTGCTTCGCGTCGACGACGAGGAACTCGCCGGGCAGGATGCTCGTGCCGGCCGGGAAGCGCCAGCGGTGGTCGTCGCTGTTGTCGCGGATCTCGTAGCCCGAGACGTCGAGGGGCTCGTCGCCGGGGTTGACGAACTCGAGCCAGTCGGCCGGGGCCGAGTCGATCTCGTTGAGCACGAGCGCGCCGGGCTGCGGCACGTGGACGTCCTCGGGGAAGACGTTCGCGGCGCCCTTCGTCGACTCGGCGGTCTCGCGCCACTCGCCGTCGGCGTCGCGGCCGTAGGTGTGCGCGGCGTGCGCCTCCCAGGTGCGCTGCTCGATGAGGGTGGTGCCGTCGCGCTCGAACAGGCGCACCGCATCCGCCTTGCCGAGGCCGAAGTCGAAGTCGCCGGCGCCGTTCTTCTGCAGCTCGTCGATGACGAGGAACTCGCCCGGGGCGACGATCGTGCCCTGGGGGAAGGTGTAGGTGTTGTCGTCCTTGTCGTCCTTCACGACGTGGCCGCCGACGTCGACGGGCTCGTCGCCGATGTTGAGGAACTCGATCCAGTCGCCGGGGGTGCCGCCGCTCGACTCGGCCTCGTTGATGACGAGGTTGCCCGACACCCACACCGGGTCGCCCTCGAAGCGGTTCTTGCCGCCCTTGGTGGCGTTCAGCGGCTGCTGCCACTCGCCGGCCTCGGTGCGGGCCCAGGCGGGGGCGCCGTGCGCGGTCCAGCTGAACTCGTCGATGAGCGTGGTGCCGTCGGCCGCGAAGATGCGCGCCGAGTCGGCCTTTCCGAGTCCGAAGCCGAAGTCGGCCTCGTCGAGCACGTGGTAGCCGTGGGGCGGGATGATCGTGCCCGTGGCGATCGCGAAGTCGCGCGAGTCGTTGTCGTCCTTGACGACGATGCCGCCGAGGTCGATCGGCTCGGCCGAGAGGTTGCGCAACTCGATCCAGTCGCCGGGCACTCCCCCGCTCGACACGACCTCGTTGATGACGACATTGCCCTCGACGGTCGCGGCCGTCGCGACGGCGGGCGCCGCGACGAGCGCGGAGCCTCCGATCGCGGCGGCGGCGACGACCGAGAGCATCCGGCGGAACGCGCGCATGGCTTCTCCTGGGTGGGGGCGGAGGACGACCCGTGCATCCTTGGCGAGCCGCGTGCCCCCGAGACGACCCCGAGGTGAACGGGGATGCGCGCCCGGGTGAACGGGAGGTGGCGCGTGCGGGGCGGTGCGGGGTCGTGCCGCGGCGCCTCGACACGTCGCTGCGCTCCTGCTCGGCCCGCGGGGCACCGCACTGCTCAGCCGTTCGGGTCGCTCCTGCTCAGCCGGCCGGGTGCTGCACGGCGCAACCGGCCGGGTCGGCCGGCGGGTCGGCCGCGACGTAGTCGGCGAGGTGCTCGCCGGTGAGGGTCGAGCGGGCGGCGACGAGCTCGGCGGGCGTGCCCTCGAACACGATGCGGCCGCCGTCGACGCCGGCGCCCGGGCCGAGGTCGATGATCCAGTCGGCGTGCGCCATCACGGCCTGGTGGTGCTCGATCACGACGACGGTCTTCCCCGCATCCACGAGCCGGTCGAGCAGCTCGAGCAGCTGCCGCACATCGGCGAGGTGGAGGCCGGTGGTCGGCTCGTCGAGCACGTACACCTCGCCGGGCTCGGCGAGCGCGATCGCGAGCTTGAGCCGCTGCCGCTCGCCGCCCGAGAGCGTCGACAGCGGCTGGCCGAGCGAGAGGTACCCGAGCCCCACGTCGACGAGCCGCTGCAGCACCTTCGCCGCCGCGGGGATCCGCGCCTCCCCCTCCCCGAAGAACTCCAGCGCCTCGGCGATCGGCATCTCGAGCACGTCGACGATCGTGCGCCCCGCGAGCCGGTGCTCGAGCACCTCGGGCGCGTAGCGGCG
>JAAYAS010000249.1 GCA_012719255.1 Microbacteriaceae bacterium
CACCAACACCATGCTCAACATCGCCTTCGCGCTCGTGTCGTTCTCGGGGCTCTCGTTCCTCGGCGTCGGCGTGCCGCCCCGCGCCGCCGACTGGGGCCGGCAGCTCGCCGACGGCCGCGAGCTGCTGCTCGAGAACCCGGCCGCGGCGCTCGTGCCGGCGGTGTGCATCATCGCCGTCGCGTTCGCCGTCAACGTGGTCGGCGACTGGCTCGGCGAACGCCTCACGAAGGAGCGGGGATGACCGAGAACCCGACCCCTCCCGCCCCGCCGGCCGGGCCCGTGCGCATCCGCGGTCTGCGGGTCGCCGGCCCCGACCCCGCCGCGGCCGACGGCCGGCGCGAGTTCGTGGCGCCCCTCGACGCCGAGATCGGCGCGGGCGAGACGCTCGCGCTCATCGGCGAATCGGGTTCGGGCAAGACGCTCACCGCGCGGGCGCTCGTGGGGCTCCTGCCCGACCGCTTCGCCGCGACCGGCGAGGTCGAGATCGACGGCGCGACCCACCCGCTCGACGACACCGCCCGGGGCACGCGCGCCCGTCGCGGCCGGCTGATCACCGTCGTGCTGCAGGACCCGTTCACGAGCCTCAGCCCCGTGCACCGCATCGGCGAGCAGATCGGCTGGACCCTCGAGGCGCACGAGCCGGCGCTGCGCGGCGACGCGCTGCGCGCCCGCATCGACGACGCGCTGCGCGAGGTGCGGCTCGATCCCGCCGTCGCGCGCTCGTTCCCCCACGAGCTGTCGGGCGGGATGCGCCAGCGCGCGGCGATCGCGGCGGCGCTCGCCGCGTCCCCGCGGCTGCTGATCGCCGACGAGCCGACCACCGCCCTCGACGCGAGCAACCAGGCGGAGGTGCTCGATCTGCTCGAGCGGCTCAAGCGCGAGCGCGGCATCGCGGTGCTGCTCATCACCCACGACCTCGCGATGGTCCGCGACCGCAGCGACCGCGTCGTGGTGCTCGACGACGGCGTCGCGGTCGAGCAGGGCCCGACCGCGCAGGTGCTCGCCGCGCCCGAGCACGGCACGACCCGGATGCTGCTCGCCGCCGACCCGACCACGGCGCTGCGCCGCATGGCCGGGGCGGATGCGGCCCCTGCGCTTGTCGACTCCTCTGAGCCTGTCGAGCCCCCTGAGCTTGTCGAAGGGCCGGTCTCGGGCTTCGACGGGCTCAGCCCTCTCGAGGTCCCTGAGCCCGTCGAAGGGCCCGCCCCGCGCACCTCGCACCCGACCGCATCGCCGCCCGTGCTCGAGGCGCGCGGCATCGAGAAATCGTTCGGCGCGAACGCCGTGCTGCGGGGCGTCGACCTCGTCGTCGGCGCCGGCGAGATCGTCGGCGTCGTCGGCGAATCGGGCTCGGGCAAGTCGACGCTGCTGCGCTGCATCGCCGGACTCGAGCGCGAGGACGCCGGCACGATCCGATTCGACGGCGTCGCGGTGCGTCCCGGTCGCGCCGACCGCACGCCGGCGCAGGCGCAGATCGTGTTCCAGGACCCCTACCAGTCGCTCAACCCCATGCTCACGGTCGCCCAGACGCTGCACGAGGCGCTCGCCGTCGCCGATCGGCCCGCGACCGACGCCGCGGAGCTGCTCGAGCAGGTCGGGCTCGACCCCGAGCACCTGCGCCGCCGGCCGGCGAGGCTCTCGGGCGGGCAGCGGCAGCGCGTCGCCATCGCCCGGGCGCTCGCGGTGCGACCGCGGCTGCTGATCGCCGACGAGTCGGTGTCGGCGCTCGACGTCTCGGTGCAGGCCCGCATCCTCGAGCTGCTGCGCCGGTTGCGCGACGAGCTCGGCCTCGCGATCGTGCTCGTCTCCCACGACCTCGGCGTCGTGCTGTCGACCGCCGACCGGGTGCAGGTGCTCCGCGACGGCGCGATCGTCGAGTCGGGCGCGACCGCCGAGGTCTTCGCCCGCCCGCGCCACCCGTACACCCGCCTGCTCCTCGACGCCGCGCTCGGCGCCGAGCGCGGCGGCCCCGACCCCACCGACCCCGCCGGCCCCGACCGCGCCGGGCCCGACCCGACCCCCTGACCCCGCGAGCTGCTCGCATCCCCGAACCCCGAACACGAGGTGCTCCGATGAACTTCCGCGCCGTCACCCTGCCCGAGCGTCCCGATCCGGCCGAGCTCGCCGCGGCATCGCCGCTGCTCGCCGGCCCGCTCGCCGAGGCCTGGACCCGCAATCGCCACCCCTACCGCCCCGAGCTGCTCGTCGCCGACGACGGCGCGCTGCTCGTCACCCACCGGCCCCGCACCGCGCAGCGCAAGGTCGCGGCGAGCGCCTGGCGCCCCGGCGCGGGCGCTGCCGTCGTCGCGGCCCTCGTCGAGCGGATGCGGGAGTCGGGGATCGCGCGCCTCGTCTGGGAGGCGCCCGGTCGCGACGCGGGCGGCCCCGCGCATTCCGACGACGTCGACGAGGTGCTCGAGGCCGCGGGCTTCCGGCGGCTGCGCGCCCCGTACGCCTCGGCGCCCGGCACCACCGGCGTGGCGGGCTGGGCGCTCGAGCTCGTGCCGCTGCCGCACGACGAGCCGCCGTTCTATGCGCAGACCACCGACTTCACCTGCGGCGCGGTGACGGGCCTGCTCGTCGCGAACCTCCTCGACGCCGATGCGGGGCTCACCGGCCGCGACCGGGCGGTCGACCGGGCGACCGAGCTCGCGTTCTGGCGGCGGGCGACGAACTTCCCGGCGGTCGATCCGCTGGGCCTGCTCGTCGAGCTCGCGCGCGAGCTGCCTGCGGAGGCCGCGCTCGACGCGTGGATCAGCGTCGACGGGCCGACGCTCGTCGAGGGCGTCGAGCCCGGATTCGAGCTCGAGACGAAGGAGCTGCTGCAGCGGGAGTCGGCGCGCGAGGCGTCGGAGCTCGGGCTGCCGGTGCGTCGCGAATGGCTCTCGATGGAGCGGTTGCGCGAGCGGGTGGCGGAGGGCGCGCGGGCCATCGTGCTCGTCGACCTCGTGCCGATGCACGACGACCCGACCCCGCACTGGGTGCTGCTGCACGCCGTCGGCGACGACGTCGTGCTCGTGCAGGATCCGTGGCTCAACGCCGAGCGCGGCGAGACCTGGCTCGACGGCCACGACCTCGCGATCGCCGACGACGACTTCTCGGCGATGGCCCGCTGGGGCGACCCCGCCTACCGCGCCGTCGTCCTCGTCGAGCGCCGCTGAGGCCGCGCGGGGTGTGCCGCACGCCGCCCGCCCCCTCGGCCCCCGCGGCCGCATGCTGCTGGCGCGTTTGGGAATCGCTGGGGCCACGGCGCCAGCGATATCCGCCGACCCCCAGCGATATCCGCCGACCCTCAGGGATATCCGCCCCGGCGGGGGCACGTGGGTTGCGCCCGCACCTCGGGATTTGTGCTCGGAAGATGCTGGCGGGAATCCGAGTTCCTGGGGCCAGGGCGCCAGCGAGCGCCGCTGACCCCCAGTGACTTCCGCCGCCCCAGCGAATTCGGCGGGGTAGAGCGCGCGCGGGCGGAGGCGGGGCGGGATGCGGAACGGGGCGCGGGTGCGCGCTCGGCGGCGGCCCGCGTACGCTCGGGGGCATGACCGACCACCCCGCCGCCATCGCATCCGAGCACCCCGTCGTCGCCGAGGACAGCGGCACCGAGCAGATCGTGCTCGAGCGCCGCGGACCCGGCGGGCGGCTCGCCGTGCTCGTGCTCAACCGGCCGCGGCAGCTCAACGCGCTCTCGCACGTGATGATCCGCACGATCGCGACGACGCTCGCGCGCTGGCGCGACGACGACTCGGTCGAGCAGGTGCTGCTCGTCGGCGCGGGGGAGCGGGGCCTGTGCGCCGGCGGCGACATCGCCGAGGTGCGCGACGACTTCCTGCACGGCGACGGCACGCAGGCCGCCGAGTTCCTCGCCGACGAGTACCGGCTCGACGCCGCGACGGCCGAGTACCCGAAGCCGTACGTCGCGCTCATGGACGGCTACACCTTCGGCGGCGGCGTCGGCCTCTCGGGCCACTCGACCCGCCGCGTGGTCACCGAGCGCAGCCGCATCGCGATGCCCGAGACGGCGATCGGCTTCGTGCCCGACATCGGCGGCACCTGGCTGCTCGGCCGCATGCCGGGTCTGCTCGGCCTGCACGCGGCGCTCACCGGGCACCGCCTCGACGCGGCCGACGCGATCGCGACCGGCTTCGCCGACCACTACGTGCGCTCCGAGCGGGTGCCCGAACTCGTCGCCCTGCTCGAGACCGAGCACGCGGATGCGGCGATCGCGGCGGTCGAGGAGGCGCCGCCGGCCTCGTCGCTCGCCGGCGAGCGCATCTGGATCGACGCCGCCTACGCGCACGACGAGCCGCACGACATCGTGCACCACCTCGAGGCGCTCGCCGACGCGGTGCCGCTCGCCGCGCAGGCCGCCTCCGCGATCCGCGCCGCCTC
>JAAYAS010000250.1 GCA_012719255.1 Microbacteriaceae bacterium
GATGCCGAGCGCGAGCACGAGCAGCGGCGCCGCGGCCCCGGCGCCGGTCTGCGGCAGCGGCGAGACGACCTGCGACCCGCCGTCGCCCGGCTGCGGCGCCGGGGCGGCGTCGGTGCCGGTCGGCAGCGGCGCGGCGGTCGGCTCCGCGGGCTCGATCGGCGCGGTCTCGGCGGTGCTGTGCGCGGTCGCGCACTCGCCGACGCAGAAGGCGCCGAGCGTCGCGCTCGAGGCGGCCGCGAGCGAGGCGCCGTCGGCGTCGTCGGCGACCGTCGCGGTGAACACGACCTCGGCGGTGCCGTCGAGCTCGGTCTCGGGCACGGTCCACACGAGGTCGGTGCCGTCGAGCGCGAGGCCCTCGGGCAGCGAGGCCGCGTCGATCGTCGCGTCGTCGAGCACGTCGGCGAGGTCGACGGTGACCGCGCCGCCGGTGAGCGGCACGAGGCCGGTGTTCGTCGCGGTGAGCGTGTAGGCGATGGTCGAGCCCGGCTCGACCTCGCCGTCGACCGGCTCGGCGGCGAGCGAGTAGTCCCACACCGAGGGCCACTCGGGCTTGCCCGACTCGTAGATCCACGGCTGGAAGATCTCCTGCAGGCTGCGGCCGGCGATCTCCTCGGCGTAGGCGATGAACTCGTCGCCGGTGCGGCTCGTGCCGTTGTAGGTCTGCACGTAGCCGGTCATGATCTCGACGAACACCTCGTCGCCGACGACCTGGCGGAGCACCTCGTACGTCATCGCGGCGCGGGTGTACGAGTGCCAGCCGTAGAGGTCGACCTGGTCGGGCATCGCGCCGGGGGCGACCTGCCAGCGGCCGTCGGTCTCGGCGATCCGGTTCCAGGTGTCGAAGTAGGTCTCGGCGGTGGTGGTGAGGCCGTGCTGCTCGCGCCACCACACCGGCGCGTAGGTGCCCTGGCCCTCGCTCACCCAGATGCTGCCCCAGTCGGCGGGCGAGATCGCGTTGCCGTACCACTGGTGGGCGATCTCGTGCACGAGCGTGCTCTCGCTGATGCTGCCGGGGAAGAACGAGCGGTCCTGCGTCTCCAGCGCGTAGCCGACCGGGTTCACGTCGACGACGACGCCGGTGCTGCTGCCCGGGTAGGGGCCGTAGAGCCCCTCGAGGGTGGTGGTCATCTCCTCGATCTGGCCGCGGCGCACGTCCATCGTGGCGATCTGCGCCTCGCTGCGGTCGGTGTCGAGGAACGACCACTCGGGGATGACTCGGCCGTCGGTGAGGGTGATGCTCCCCTCGCGCACGTGGAAGTTGCCGATCGAGAGCATCGTCACCATCGTCGCCTGCTGGTGCTGCTGGCGCCACACCCAGGTGGTCTCGGCGCCGTCGGCGGAGGGCGTGCGCTCGATGAGCTCGCCGTTGCTCGCGGCCGCGGCGGGCTCGCCGCCGATCGTCGTCGGGATGGTGATGCGGAAGTCGAACGTCGCCTTGTCGGCGGGGGTGTTGTTGCTCGGGATCCACGCCATCGTGCCGACCGGCTGGCCGAGCGCGGTGGTGCCGTCGGCGGTGGCGACCCAGCCCTCCGAGGAGCCGTCGTTGTCGATGTGGCGCACGGGCACGCCCGAGTACTCGACGACGACGGTGAACTCGCCCTCGACCGGGGTCTCGGGGGTGATGTGGAGCTTGAACGCCTCGATCGCCTTGTCGCTCGTGCGGGTGTAGTCGGCGTCGACGCCGTTCACCGCGAGCCGGTCGATCTGCAGCCCCTCGAAGTCGAGCGAGAAGGTGCGCAGCGCCTCGGGGGCGTGCGCGGTGATCGTCGTCGTCGCGACGATCGAGCCGGCCTCGCGGTCGTCGGTCGCCTCGTGCGCGTAGTGGAGCTCGACGTCGTAGTGGACGACGTCGTAGCCGGTGTTGCCGATGCCGGCGAACAGCGAGTCGCCGATCGAGGCGCCGCCGTCGATCGGGTCGGCCGCGGCGACGGTCGCGCCGCCGAGGGTGAGCGCGCCCGCGAGCGCGAGCGCGGCGAGCCGCTTCGACCAGCCGGGCGGCCGGTGGGCGGACGGGGTCGTGGCGGATGCTCGTCGTCGAGCGGTGTCGGTCATGTGGAACCTCATCGTTTCCGGATCGCGAATACGCCCCTCGATGCCCGGCGCGGCGGATGCGCTTCGTCTGCGCTGCGGGGCGGCGCTGCCCCGGCGGAGCCGGTGTCCGGGAATCGCGGATCGGGGTCACGCTACCAGTTCGCGGGCGATTCATCGAGATGCGCGGATGCGATCTCCGCCCGCCCGCCGCATCCGGTGTCATCGGCGCATGGAAGGATGGCGCGGTGCGCATCATCACCCCCGCCGACCGACGCCCGAAGCCGCTGCGCGAGCTGAAGGTCGGACGCAACCCGTTCAGCCGCCTGCTCATCAACAACGCCTTCCGGGTCGAGGACTCGATCAAGGGCCTGCGGATGCGGCGGGCGCGCCGCCGGGGCGAGGTCGAGTCGGTCGAGGCCTACGCGGGCTACGGCTCGACGAGCTGGGTGCGGGTGCTCGGGCGCGTGCAGATGGTGCCGGTCGCGGTGCGCCGCGCCGGCCGCCGGCGCTTCCCGTCGCTGCCGGTGTTCAGCCGCCGCAGGGAGCAGTCGGTGCGCGGCTGGCGCAACTTCGTGCGCGTCGCGGTGCCGCGCGGCCGCGGCGTGATCCGCATCGACGGCGTCGAGCACGAGTTCGAGGCCGATCGCGGCGGCATCATCGACCAGCGCGTGCCGGCGACGCTGCCGCCGGGCTGGCAGACGCTCGAGCTCGTCTCGGCCGACGGCGAGGTCACCGAGGCGCAGGTGCTCATCGTCGGCGACGAGCAGAAGGTCGGCGTCGTCTCCGACATCGACGACACGGTGATGGTCACCTCGCTGCCGCGCCCGCTGCTCGCGGCGTGGAACACCTTCGTGCTCGACGAGCACGCCCGCGCCGGGGTGCCGGGCATGAACGTGCTCTACGACCGCATCACCGAGCGCTTCGGCCGCGAGTCGACGCCGGTGCTCTACCTCTCGACCGGCTCGTGGAACGTCGCGCCGACGCTCGCGCGCTTCCTCGGCCGCAACCTCTACCCGTTCGGTCCGCTGCTGCTCACCGACTGGGGGCCGACGCCGCAGCGGCTGTTCCGCTCGGGCGCCGAGCACAAGCGCCAGAACCTGCGGCGGCTCGCCGAGGAGTTCCCCGACATCCGGTGGCTGCTCGTCGGCGACGACGGCCAGCACGACGAGTCGCTCTACGGGGAGTTCGCGATCGAGCATCCCGAGAACGTGCTCGCGGTGGCGATCCGCCAGCTGTCGAACACCGAGTCGGTGCTCGCCGGCGGCCGGGCGTCGTCGTCGGCGCGGTGGAAGGCGCGCTCGGGCGTGCCCTGGCTGCACGCCCCGAACGGCGCGATGCTCATCCAGCAGCTCGCGGAGCGCGGCATCCTCGACGAGGACCCCTCGGCCGCCGAGCTCGTCGACCTCTCCGAGACCCTCGCCGACCGCCGCATCGCCCGCCCCGAGCCCGTCGAGCCGCCCCGCCGCGAGCGCTGACGCCGCGCGGCCGCGGGGCCGCGCTGCGCTGCCGCGCCGCCTCTGCCCGGTCGCACGCCGCCCCGCCCGCGCCGCCTCTGCCCGGTCGCACGCCGCCCCCCCC
>JAAYAS010000251.1 GCA_012719255.1 Microbacteriaceae bacterium
CCCGCCCTGGCCGTACGCCCCGCCCTGGCCGTACGCCCCGCCCTGGCCGTACGCCCCGCTCTGACCCTGCGGAGCATCCTGCCCCTGCGCGGCGACCTGATCGTGCGTGCCGCCCTGCGAGCCGCCCGCACCCGATGCCTCGGCGCCCGGCGCACCGCCGAACGGCGACGACTGCTCGGCCGACGCGTCGCCGGTGCGGCCGTACTGGTCGGCCTGCGGCGCAGGCTCCTGCCCGAACGGCGTCGGCGCCTGGCCGTAGCCCGGCTGCGGCGCCGCCTGGCCCTGCTGACCGAAGTCGTAGGCGCCCGTCTGCTGGTAGCCGGCCTGCGCGCCCGCACCGCCGGCCTGCGCGCCGAAGTCGTAGGCGCCGGTCTGCTGCGGCGCAGCGGACTGGCCGTACTGCCCGGGCTGCCCCGGCTGCCCGTACTGGCCCGGCTGCCCGTACTGGCCCGGAGCGCCCTGGTCCTGAGCACCCTGGCCCTGCTGGCCGAAGTCGTAGGCGCCCGTCTGCTGGTAGCCGCCCTGCTGCGGGTAGCCGCCCTGCTGCGGGTAGCCGCCCTGCGCACCGGCGACCTGCGGCATCCCGGGCTGCATCCGCGCGCCCGGGTGCTGGCCCGGCGCGCCGTAGCCGGGCGCACCCTGCTGCGCGGCCGCACCCGCCGCGGGCAGCCGCATCCCGAGCCCCCGCTGGGCGAAGAAGCCGCGCACCTCGGCGGGGAGGATGAGCGCGAGCGCGAGCGCGACGCCGAGCAGCGTCAGACCGGCGAGCGCGAACTGCGCGTTGCCGCCGAGCGCGACGCCGAAGCCGTCGCGGCTCGAGACCGCCATCACGATCGCGATGACGAGGCCGAGCACCGCGACCGCCGCGGCGATCGCGACGAGCACGAGCTGCTTCATGCTGTCGCGGCGGCTGCGCAGTGCGAGCCAGCCGACCACGGCGCCGGCGAGGGCGAGCAGCGCGAGCACGAGCACGGTGACGTTCGCGCCCACCCGGCCGGAGTCGGCGACGAGCGGGGCGATGCTCGCGATGACGACGGCGAGGGCCACCGCGGCGGCGACGAGGAAGCCGAGGCCGATCGCGTTGAACCAGCGGTCGGTCGGGTCGATCGGGCGGCGGCCGGCGAGCGCGACCGGGCTGATCGCGAGCGCGGCGAGCGGCGCGGCGACGACGAGCACCCAGCCCGACGCGAACACCGACTCGAAGCCGGCGAGCGAGAACGCGAGGCCGAGCGCGCCGTCGACGAGCAGCGCGAGCGCGGCCGCGGCGCCGACACCGAGCGCGAGCAGGCGGCCCGGCTCGGAGCCGAGCAGCAGCAGCGCCGCGGGCAGGCCGACGAGCGCGGCGATGAGCAGGATGCTCGCGACGAGGCTGATGATCGCGCTGGCGATGTAGCCCGACTCGCCGAGGCTGGCGCTCGAGGCGAGGTCGGAGATGCGCGCGATGAGCACGAAGCGCACGATGATCAGCATGAGCAGGCCCCCCGCGGCGAGCCCGGCGAGCACGAAGCCGAGGACGCGCTCGGTGAGCGTCATGACCCGGCCGGTCGGCGAGCCGAGCCCGCCGATCGCCTGCAGCTCGTAGTCGCGCGGCTGCAGCACGAGGAACGAGCCGAGCAGCGCGATGCCGATCGCCGAGCCGAGGCCGATCGTCGACACGCCGCCCTCGCCGTTCGCGGTGCCGAACGCCGAGACGATGTCGATCACCGCGTAGACGATGATCGCGACGAGCAGCGGGGCCTGCGCGATCGCCCGGATGAGGTGGGCCAGCTGGGGCGAGACCGGCAGCATCCCGAACCGCGCGAGCAGCTGGGCGACCCCGCCGAGGAGGGCGACGATCACGGTGAGCACGCCGGCGAGGACGACCGCGGTGAGGTCGACGCCGCGGCCGTCGAAGGTCCAGACCATGACGATCGAGATGAGCAGCAGCGCGGGGCCGGCGATGTCGCGCACCCAGTCGAGGCGCGAGCCGACGGCGGAGGCGCGCGGCGCCTGCGCGGGCCGCTGGCCGGGCCACTGCTGACCGGCCTGGCCGGGCTGCCCCTGCGGGAACTGGCCGGGCTGCGCCGGCTGCTGCCCCTGCGGGAACTGGCCGGGCTGCGCCGGCTGCTGGCCCTGCGGGTACTGGCCGGGCTGCGGCGGACCGAAGGGCTGCCCCTGCGGCGCCCCGTACCCGGGCTGCGGCTGACCGCCGTAGCCGGGATGCGGCTGGCCGGGCTGGGCCTGGTAGTCGTTCACTTCGGGCTCCCCTCGTGCCGCGGGCGGTGCTCGCAGCGGCTCTGGATCGGGCGGTTCGGGCATCGTCCGCGCCCTCCGTGGCGGAGGACCGCGGGCTTCCGGCGCCGTTCGTCGGCATCGGATCCAGCGCGAGCCTATCGGGTGCCGGCGACAGCCGACTCGCGGACGGGGCGATCTCCGACCTGCGGCGGGCCCGCATCCCACCGCGGTCGGAGCCCCGGCCACTACGCTTCGGACCATGAAGCGCATCACCCCCGAAGAGCTCGCCGCGCTCGGCGAGACCGCCCCGCTCATCGATCTGCGCGAGCCCGACGAGGTCGCCGAGGTGCGCGTGCCCTGGGCGACGCAGATCCCGCTGTCGACGCTCGCCGAGCGGCTCGACGAGATCCCCGAGGGCGCCTACCTCATGTGCCACGGCGGCGGCCGCTCGTCGCGCACCGTCGCCTACCTCGAGGGCCTCGGCCGCGAGGCGGTGAACGTCGAGGGCGGCATCTCGGCGTGGGAGGCCGCCGGCCTGCCCGTCGAGCGCGGCTGACCGACCGGCTCCGCCTGTGGACGCCCGCGGCGGGCGTCGGAGGCGCCGCCTAGGCTGGCCGCATGACCGAACGCACCCCCGAGCACCGCGTTCCGTCCGCCCGGGAGTCCGCGCCGCCGCTCGATCTGCCGCTGCAGGAGCCCGCCACCGACGCCTTCGCGCCCGACGACGCCGATGCGCCGCCCCCGCCCGACTTCGCGCCGTACCCCGACGACCTCGACGCGCCCTTCCCCGACGACGGGTTCGTGCCGCCGCCCGACGACGCCTTCGCGCCGCACCCCGACGAGGCGTTCGCCGCGCACCCGGACGGCGCGGCCGCCGCGTTCGCGACCCGGCCGCATCCCGCCGAGGGCGTCACCGACCCGCACGAGCTGCTGCAGCGGGTGTGGGGCTACGACGAGTTCCGCGGCGACCAGCGCGAGATCGTCGAGCACGTCATCGCCGGCGGCGACGCCGTCGTGCTCATGCCCACCGGCGGCGGCAAGTCGCTCTGCTACCAGCTGCCGGCGCTCGCCCGCCGCGGCACCGGCATCGTCATCTCGCCGCTCATCGCGCTGATGCACGATCAGGTCGACGCGCTCGAGCAGCTCGGCGTGCGCGCCGCGTACCTCAACTCGACGCTCGACCCCGACGAGCGCCGCCTCGTCGAGCAGCGCTACCTCGCCGGCGACCTCGACCTGCTCTACCTCGCCCCCGAGCGGCTGCCCGCCTCGATGGACCTCCTCGGCCGCGGCGAGATCGCGCTGTTCGCCATCGACGAGGCGCACTGCGTCTCGCAGTGGGGCCACGACTTCCGCCCCGACTACCTGCAGCTCGGCGTGCTCGGCGAGCGCTGGCCCGAGGTGCCCCGCATCGCGCTCACCGCGACCGCCACCGTCGCCACCCGCACCGAGATCGTCGAGCGGCTCGGGCTGCACGACTCGCGGCGCTTCGTGTCGAGCTTCGACCGTCCGAACATCCAGTACCGCATCGTGCCGAAGGACCGCGCCCGCGAGGGCCTCGTGCGGTTCATCGAGGCCGAGCACGCCGGCCAGGCGGGCGTCGTCTACTGCCTCTCGCGCAAGTCGGTCGAGCAGACCGCCGAGTTCCTCGCCGGCCGCGGCATCACCGCGCTCCCCTACCACGCGGGCCTGCCCGGCCACGTGCGCGCCGCGAACCAGGCGCGCTTCCTCCGCGAGGACGGGGTCGTCATCTGCGCGACGATCGCGTTCGGCATGGGCATCGACAAGCCGGACGTGCGCTTCGTCGCCCACCTCGACCTGCCGAAGTCGGTCGAGGGCTACTACCAGGAGACCGGCCGCGCCGGCCGCGACGGCGAGCCGTCGACCACCTGGCTCGCCTACGGCCTCAACGACGTCGTGCAGCTGCGCCGCATGATCGACCAGGGCGAGGGCGACGACTTCTACAAGCGCCAGCAGTCGCTGCATCTGGATGCGATGCTCGCCCTCTGCGAGACGGCCGGCTGCCGTCGGCGGATGCTCCTCGCCTACTTCGGCGAGGAGGCGCCCGACTGCGGCAACTGCGACAACTGCCTCACCCCGCCCGAGACCTGGGACGGCACCGTCGCGGCGCAGAAGCTGCTGTCGACGATCGTGCGCCTCGACCGCGAGCGCGGCCAGTCGTTCGGCGCCGGCGCGGTGCTCGACATCCTGCTCGGCAAGCGCACCCCGCGGGTCGCGCAGCACCGGCACGACGAGCTGTCGACCTTCGGCATCGGCACCGAGCTCGACGAGGCCGGTTGGCGCTCGGTGGTGCGGCAGCTGCTCGCGCAGCGGTTCGTGGATGCGGTGGGCGAGTACGGCGTGTTCGCCGTCACCGAGCGCGGGGCCGCGGTGCTCGGCGGCGAGGAGCGCGTCACCCTCCGCAAGGACCTCGAGCAGCCCCGCGCCGTGCGCGCCACCCGCCGCGCCCGCAACGCCGCCGCCGTCGACGAGCTCGCCCCCGAGCAGCGCGAGCGCTTCGAGCAGCTGCGCGCCTGGCGCCGGGAGATCGCCGCCGCGCAGGGCGTGCCCGCGTACGTGGTGTTCAACGACGCGACGCTGCGCGAGCTCGCCGTCGAACGGCCCTCGACGCTCGGCGAGCTCGCCGGCATCTCCGGCATCGGCCGCTCGAAGCTCGAGCACTACGGC
>JAAYAS010000002.1 GCA_012719255.1 Microbacteriaceae bacterium
ACTCCTCCGGCGAGGGCCGTGGCGCGCAGGCGCCATTCGAGCGCGCGCTCCCGGCGCCGCTCCGCCGCGCCGCGACGGGGTCCGGGCCGGTCCGCCTCGGACTCGTCGTCGGGCTCGTCGTCGAGCAGGCCGAGGCCGCGCTCCGGCGCCTCGGCGCGCCGTGCGACCGCCGCGGCGCCCGTCCCGCCGTCGGCGCCGGCCGTCGCCTGCTCGCCGGCGAGCGCGCCGAGCACGGCACCGGGCACCGGCTCGGCCGGGCACCAGGCGAACAGCGCATCGATGAGCCGACCCGGAGCATCGCGGGGCGCCGTGCCCTCGAGCAGTGCGGCGACGATCGCCGCGAGCTGCGGCGCCGGCGGCTCGCTCGACTGCGCGAGCAGCGCATCCGCGACCCGCCCGAGCCCCCGCAGGTCGGCGGCCCGCGCGAGGTCGGCGCGCATCGCCGACACCGCCTCGAGCTCGACCGCCGTCGACCAGCCGTCGACGTGCGGCCGTCCGCGACCGTCGACGCCGCAGACGCCGAGACCGAGATCGCCGTGCGCCAGCCCGCGCCCGTGCGCGAGCGCCACCGTCTCGGCGACCGGGACGAGCAGCGTCACGCAGGCCCCGGCCGGCAGCGACCCGCCGTCGGCGACGATCGCGGCGTAGCCGCGCACGGGCCGCACCTCGAACAGCGCGAGCCGCACCCCGCCGTCGTCGAGCAGCTCCTCGGGCCGCTCGACGAAGTCGCCGACGAGCCGCTCGCGGGCCTCGCACTCGCGCACGAGGCCGTCGGCGGCCGCCCCGACCGCGACCGCGAGCCGCCGGTGCACGAGCGGCTCCGGCGCCGCGGCGCCGAAGCCCTGCCAGTGCCGGCTCGCCGCGGCGGGGCCCGGCGCGCCGGCCTCGCAGACGGCGACGAAGTCGGCGCGCTCGGCGGCGCCGCCCGGCAGTCGGCGCACGAGCCGCCAGCCGGCGAGCACGGCGCCGATCGACGGCAGCTCGGATTCGGGACGTTCGGCTCGCTGACGTGGACGCATGGCCCGCATCCTGCCCGCTCGGCGCGCCGGTGGGCTGGTCGGAGCCCGACGACTGTGGACCGACCGCGCGGCGCGCCGCTGTGGAGAGTCCACCGGGGGCCCCGCGTCCGCCCGCGTACCAGTAGACTGTTGCGACTATGGCGAACACCTCTTCGGCCGGCAACGGCAAGCAGCCCGGACGCATGCGGCAGGTCATCGACATCTTCAAGATGACCGCCAAGTACGACAAGCCCGGCGTCGCGATGATGATCATCGGCGTCCTCGCCCCGATCATCATCGCCGTCGTGCTCTGCGCGACCGTCTACTCCGGCAGCGTCGTGATGTGGATCGTGCTGCCGCTGCTCGGCATCCTCGTCGGCCTGCTGCTGTTCATGTTCCTGCTCAACTGGCGCGCCGAGCGCGTCGCCTACTCGCAGCTCGAGGGGCAGAAGGGCGCCACCGGCGCCGTGCTCTCGTCGAGCCTGCGCGGCAAGTGGCGCACGAGCGACATGCCCGTCGCGTTCAACGCCCGCTCGCAGGACGTCCTCTTCCGCGCCGTCGGCCGCCCCGGCGTCGTGCTGTTCACCGAGTCGTCGAACTCGGCCTCGAAGAAGCTCCTCAACGACGAGCGCCGCCGCATCCAGCGCATCCTGCCGACCGTGCCGGTGCACCACGTGCAGGTCGGCGGCGAGGGCGGTGTGAAGCTCGGCGAGCTGAAGCGCGCCGTCGCGAAGCTGCCGAACAAGCTCAACAAGGCCGAGATCCTCGCGGTCGACGCGCGGCTCGAGTCGCTCCAGCAGCAGCAGCTGCCGATCCCGAAGGGCATCGACCCGATGCGGATGCGCCCCTCGCGCTCGCAGATGCGCTGATCCCCCGAACCGTTCGTTCCCGCGCCGCCCGATGCTCCGAGCATCCGGGCGGCGCGGCCGTTCCGGCGCTCAGCCGCGAGCGAAGCGGCGCAGCACGAGGCCCGAGATGACGTCGTGGCCGCCGCGCTGGTCCTGGTCGATGATGAGCGCGGGCAGGATGAGCATCAGCATCAGCTGGCGCAGCAGCGGCCGCCACCAGCCCGGCGCCCGGCCGTCGACGGTGTTCAGCCGCATCCCCATCGCGATGTGCCCGATCGAGCCGCCGAGCAGCGAGATCGTCACCGCGGTGATCACGACGAACAGGCCCGACACCGCGAGCGGGTGGTAGTCGAACAGCCACCAGGCGAGCGCCACCGCGATGCCCCAGTCGATGAGCAGGCCCACGACGCGCGGACCGAAGGGCGCCACCGAGCCGGGGCCCGATTCGGGGAGTCCGAGCCGCTCGCCGGGGTAGGACGACTGGGGGACGGAGCTCGACGGATTCGCCATGCGCCCGAGTCTAGTCGGGGCGCCGCCGCGCCCCGCGCATCCCGGCCCCGCCCAGGCCGGCCTGCGTAACATCGGTGAAACACGCGGGTCATGGCCGGGCAACGAACGGCTCGTAGCGTGATCCCACGAGGCGAGTCAGTCTCGAATCTCGACCGACTGGAGCAACATGTTCACCGATCCCGCCGAGGTCCTCTCCTTCATCGAGGAGCAGGGCATCGTCTTCCTCGACATCCGATTCACCGACCTGCCGGGCGTGCAGCAGCACTTCAACATCCCCGCGAGCACGGTCGACGAGGACTTCTTCACGACCGGCCAGCTCTTCGACGGCTCGTCGATCGCCGGGTTCGCGCAGATCAACGAGTCCGATCTCCAGCTCATCCCCGACGTGTCGACCTGCTACGTCGACCCGTTCCGCACCGAGCCGACGCTCGTGATGATCTTCGACATCTTCAACCCGCGCACCGGCGAGATCTACCACCGCGACCCCCGCCAGGTCGCGAAGAAGGCCGAGAAGTACCTCGCCTCGACCGGCATCGCCGACACCGCGTTCTTCGCGCCGGAGGCCGAGTTCTACCTCTTCGACTCGGTGCGCCACGAGGTCGCCCCGAACCGCAGCTTCTACGAGGTCGACGGCGAGGAGGGCCCCTGGAACTCGGCGAAGAAGCTCGAGGGCGGCAACCTCGGCAACACCACCCCGTACAAGAGCGGCTACTTCCCGGTGCCGCCGGTCGACAAGCAGGCCGACCTGCGCGACGCGATCTCGGTGACGCTGATGGAGGCGGGCTTCCACCTCGAGCGCTCGCACCACGAGGTCGGCACCGCCGGCCAGGCCGAGATCAACTACCGCTTCGACACCCTCGTGCAGGCCGCCGACGACGTGCTGAAGTTCAAGTACCTCGTGAAGAACGTCGCGCACGACTGGGGCAAGGTCGCGACGTTCATGCCGAAGCCGCTGTTCGGCGACAACGGCTCGGGGATGCACGTGCACCAGTCGCTGTGGAAGGAGGGCGAGCCGCTGTTCTACGACGAGGCCGGCTACGCCTCGCTGTCCGACACCGCCCGCTGGTACATCGGCGGCATCCTCAAGCACGCGAACGCGCTCGCCGCCTTCACGAACCCCTCGTCGAACTCGTACCACCGGCTCGTCAAGGGCTACGAGGCGCCGATCAATCTCGTCTACTCGCAGGGCAACCGCTCGGCGGCGATCCGCATCCCGATCACCGGCGCGAACCCGAAGGCGAAGCGCATCGAGTTCCGCGCGCCCGACGCCTCGTCGAACCCGTACTTCGCGTTCGCGGCGCTGCTGATGGCCGGCATCGACGGCATCGAGAACCGCATCGAGCCGCTCGACCCGATCGACAAGGACCTCTACGAGCTGCCCCCGGAGGAGGCGAAGGAGATCCCGCAGATGCCGCTCTCGCTGAGCGAGTCGCTCCGCGCGCTCGAGGACGACCACGAGTACCTCCTCAAGGGCGGCGTGTTCGACGAGGACCTCATCCGCACCTGGATCGAGTACAAGACGGCTCACGAGATCGTCCCGATGG
>JAAYAS010000252.1 GCA_012719255.1 Microbacteriaceae bacterium
CCCGTCGACCCAGGCGCGGGGGATCACCTCGTGCATGCGGTTGATCGAGCGGAGCACGGTCGACTTGCCGCAGCCCGACGGGCCGATGAACGCGGTGACGCTCTTCGGCTCGATGTTCATGTTCACGCCCTCGACGGCCTTGAACTTGTCGTAGTAGATGTCGAGGTCCTTGATTTCGATGCGCTTGGCCATTGGAATTCCTTGTCTGAAGTGCGTATCGAGGCCGACCTAGCGGTCGCCCTTCGGGCTGAAGAAGTGGGACACCAGGCGGCCGACCACGTTGAGCAGCATGACGATGAGCAGCAGCACGAGCGCGCCGGTCCAGGCGAGCTGGTTGCCGGCCTCGCTGGTGAACTTCCACGACTGGTACACGAAGGTCGGGAGCGACGACATCGCGTTCTCGAAGAGGTTGAAGTTCATGTACTGCGACATGCCGGCGGCGACGAGCAGCGGCGCGGTCTCGCCGATGACGCGGGCGATCGCGAGCAGCACGCCGGTGACCAGGCCCGCGAGCGCGGTCGGCAGCACGACCTTGGCGATGGTGCGCCACTTCGGCACGCCGAGGGCGTACGAGGCCTCGCGGAGGTCGTCGGGAACCAGCCGGATCATCTCCTCGGCCGAGCGGACCACGGTGGGGATCATCAGCACCACGAGCGCGATCGCACCGGCGACGCCGACGCGGAGGTTCGTGATCTGCGCCCCGAGCGAGCTCGCGACGAGGAGGAACAGCGCGTAGGCGAACAGACCCGCGACGATCGAGGGCACGCCGGTCATGACGTCGACGAAGAAGTTGATCGCCTTCGACAGCCAGTTGCCCTTGCCGTACTCGACGAGGTAGATCGCGGTGAAGATGCCGATGGGCACCGAGATCAGCGAGGTGGCGAGGGTGATCAGCAGCGTGCCGACGATGGCGTGCAGTCCGCCGCCGGTCGACGGCCGGGCCGCGTCCTTCGTGAAGAACTGCGCGTTGAAGCCGGGGATGCCGTTGACGAACAGCGTGTAGAGGAGCGAGGCGAGCGGGATCATCGCGAGCACGAAGGCGACGGTGACCATGCCCGACACGAAGCGGTTCGTCGCGGCGCGCTTGCCCTCGACGGCGAACGAGATCGCCCAGATGCCGACGAGGTAGAGGAGCGCGGCGACGGCGAGCCAGGCGCCCCAGTTGAAGTTCATGCCGAGGAACGCGCCGGTGGCGGCGTTGAGGCGGAGGAACGGCTTGTCGGAGAGCATCCAGGCGGCGCCGAAGATGAGGCCCGACACGACGAACGCGCCGATGAGCACAGCGGCGCCGATCCAGCCGGGGAGCTGGCCCGCGGTGAGCGAGTTGCGCTTGTCGCGGCTCGAGGCCGGGGGAGCGGGGGTTGCGGTTGCAGCAGTCATGTTCGTGGTCGCTTCCTACTTCTTGCCGCGCGCGATGACCCAGCGGCCGATCGAGTTGACGAGCAGCGTGATCGCGAACAGCACGAGGCCGGCGGCGATCAGGGTGTTCGAGTCCATGCCGTGCGCCTCGGGGTAGTTGTTCGCGATGAAGCCGGCGATCGTCGTCGGGTTCTGCTCGGTGAGCACCGCGAACGAGACGACGCCGGTCGCCGAGAGCACCATCGCGATCGCCATGGTCTCGCCGAGGGCGCGGCCGAGGGCGAGGATGCTCGCGGCGAAGATGCCCGAGCGGGCGTAGGGGAAGACCGCCTGCTGCACCATCTCCCAGCGGGTGGCGCCGAGGGCGAGCGAGGCCTCCTCGTGCAGGCGCGGGGTCTGCAGGAAGATCTCGCGGCTCAGCGAGGTGATGATCGGCAGGATCATGATCGCGAGCACGATGGCGGCGGTCATCATGTTGCGGCCCGAGGGCACCGGGTCGTCGGCGAAGAGCGGGAACCAGCCCATGTTCTCGGAGAGCCAGCGGTAGAGCGGGCCGGCGAGCGGGGCGAACACGAGGATGCCCCAGGGGCCGAAGACGACCGAGGGCACGGCGGCGAGCATGTCGACGACGAAGCCGAGGGGGCCGGCGAGGCGGCGGCTCGAGAAGTGCGAGATGAACAGCGCGACCGCGATGCCGACCGGCAGGGCGAGCATCATCGCGAGCAGCGAGGCCCAGACGGTGCCGAACACGAGCGGCATGACGAACGGCCAGAAGCCGCCGGCGTTCGCGCGGTAGTTGTCGCTCACCTCCTGGACGGGCGAGACGAGCGAGGGGAAGCCGCGCATCAGCAGGAAGAAGAAGACGGCCGCGAGGGTCGCGAGGATGAGGACTCCCGAGGTGGTCGAGAGCACTTGGAACACGGTGTCACCGGCGCGGCGCACCGTCGACGTCTTCTGCGGCGTCGGCGCGGGGGCGGTGTCGGTACTCGACATGAGCATGCCTTCCTGATGGAGCAGCGGGGGAAGCGGGGCGGGATGGGGGCCGAGCGGACCGAGTCGATTCAAGCATCTTGCCCGGTGCCGGCGAAAAGTCGCACGGCACCGGGCAAGATCTGCTCACGAACGCGGAGCGCTCGGGCGAGGCACTACTTGATCTGGTCGATCGCGGCCATCGCCTGCTCGCGGATCTCGTCCGAGAGCGGGGCGTTGCCGGCCTCGGCCGCAGCGGCCTCCTGGCCCTCGGCCGAGGCGACGTAGGTGAAGTAGTCCTTCACCATGGCGCCGACGTTCGAGTCGGTGTACTCGGAGCAGCCGATGAGGTAGGCGACGAGCACGATCGGGTACGCGCCCTCGACGCCGGTGTAGTCGAGGTCGAAGACCACGTCGGTGTCGGCGCGGCCCTCCTCGAGGGGCGAGCCGGCGACGACCGCGGCGGCGGCCTCGGGCGAGTAGGGCACGAAGTCGTTGCCCGACTTCACGGCGACGGTCTGCATGTCGCCGACGGCCGAGGCGTCGAGGTAGCCGATCGAGCCCTCGCCCGCGGCGACCGCGGCGGCCACGCCGGCGGTCTGGTTGGCGGCCTCGCCGCCGAGGTCGCTCGGGAACTGGTCGTCGGTGCCGTGCGTCCACACGTCGGGCGCGGCGGCCTCGAGGTAGGCGAGGAAGTTGCCGGTGGTGCCCGACTTGTCACCGCGGTGCACCGCGTTGATCGGGAGGTCGGGGAGCTCGACGCCCTCGTTGGTGGCGGCGATGGCCGGGTCGTTCCAGTTCGAGATCTCGCCCGCGAAGATCTTCGCGATGGTGTCGGCGTCGAGGTTGATCTGCTCGGCGACCTCGGGGAGGTTGTACGCGACCGCGATGGGCGAGATGTACGACGGGAACTCGACGATCGACGAGCCCTCGGCGCAGACGGGCTGGAAGGTGTTCTCCTCGATCTCCTCGACCTTGAACGCGCGGTCCGAGCCGATGAACTCCGAGGTGCCCGCGACGAAGTTCTCGCGGCCGGTGCCCGAGCCGGTGGCGGTGTACTGGATGGTCACGCCGGGCTGGACCTCGGCGTAGCCGGGGATCCAGCCGTTGACCTGGGCCTTCTCCATCGAGCTGGCGCCCGTGGCGTTGAGGGTGCCCGAGAGCTCGGCGCCGCCCTCGGTGGTCGTGTCGCCACCGGTGGCGGGCTCGTCGGTCGAGCCGGTGTCGCCGCCGGCGGCGCAGCCGGCGAGGGTGAGGGCGGCGATAGCGGTCATGGCAACCGAGGTGCCGATGCGCGACAGCTTCATTGAGTTTCCTCCATGCAGGTGGTGTAGGGAACCAGAACGGGTTCGCTGAGCGACGGTAAGCCTCGGGGGTGACGCGTCGACGTGGCCGAGGTGAACGGGAGGTAAACAAGTTCACCTGGACGGGCCCGACCGGACCGACCCGGCTTCAGATGAGCGGGCCGTGCGTCTCCGCGGCGACGACCCCGCGCGTCGGGTCGTCGGCGGGCACGTGCAGCACCGAGCACTCGGCCGTCGAGAGCATCGCCTGCCGCGAGAGCCCGCTGAGTCGCGTGCGGGTCGCCACCGCGAGCTGCGCGACGAGCTCGGGCATCACCGGCGAGTGGCTGCAGATCACGACGGGCTCGCGGGCGGCGAGCACCGCATCCAGCACCTCGCGCACCCGGCCGTCGGCCGGCGTCGCCGACTGCGAGAGCACCCGCTCGCTCACCGGCGCGAGCCCGAGCCGCTCGGCGAGCGGCGCGACCGTGCCGCGGCAGCGCACCGCCGTCGAGGTGATGATGCGCGCGGGCCGGTACGCCTCGAGGATCGGCACGATGCGCTCCGACTGCGCCCGGCCGCGCGCGGTGAGCGGCCGCGAGTCGTCGTCGCCGGGCCACGACAGCCCGGGCACGGCGGTCGCGTGCCGCAGCGCGACGATCGGGAAGGTGCGCGCGACGCCCCGCTCGAGCCGGTCGGCGAGCAGCCGCACGACATCGCGGTCGCGCTCGTAGCTGAGGCGGTTCAGCGCCTTCTTCAGCGACATCCACCGCAGCCCCGACACCTCGTCGTTCGCGGTGAAGTCGTGCGCGTCGACCTGCGCGTCGTCGACCTCGCAGGCCCAGTAGTGCACCTCCTTCGGGCGGCCGGAGGGCAGGCGGTACTCGATCGAGCCGAGCGGCGCGCCGAGCGCGATCCGGTAGCCGGTCTCCTCCCACACCTCGCGCACCGCCGTCTGCGGCAGCGTCTCGCCGGCGTCGACCTTGCCCTTCGGCAGCGACACGTCGTCGTGCTTCTCGCGGTGGATCACGAGCACCCGCGGCTTGCCGTTCGCGATGCGCCAGAGCACGGCGCCGGCGGCGTAGACGGTGGCTTCGCGGTCGGGGGAGCTCGGCATCGGATGATCCTCGGGCGCGGCGGTCGGCAGGGGGCGCTTCGAACCTACCCGACCGCCGTGCCGCCGGTCAGCGCAGCGAGCGCTTGCGGGGGCGCGCCGAGATGCGCCGCATCATCTCGTCGTGCATCTGCACGAGCGGGCGGCCCTCGTCGTCGACCGCGCGGCGGGTCCAGCTCGCGTCGGGGTTCATGCGCCACGTCGCGGTGCCGTCCGACATCGCGAGGTCGAACATGTCGAGGCAGTGCTGCACGTGGGCCTCGTCCTCGAGCAGCACGAGCGCCTCGATGCGGCGGTCGAGGTTGCGGTGCATCATGTCGGCCGAGCCGATCCACACCTGCTCGTCACCGCCGTTGCGGAAGGCGAACACGCGCGAGTGCTCGAGGTAGCGGCCGATCACCGAGCGCACGCGCACGTTCTCGCTCATCCCGGGCACGCCCGGGCGGATGCCGCAGATGCCGCGGACGAACACGTCGACCCGCACGCCCGCGCGGCTCGCCGCGTAGAGCGCGTCGATGAACTCCTCGTCGATCATCGAGTTCACCTTCACCCGCACGCGGGCCTCCTCGCCGCGCAGCGCCGCCTGCCGCTCGGCCTCGATGAGGTCGAGCAGCCCCCGCCGCAGGTGCAGCGGCGCGACGAGCAGGCGCTTGAAGTCGCGCTCGATCGCGTAGCCCGAGAGCTGGTTGAACAGCCGGGTGACGTCGCTCGACACGTCGGGGTCGCAGGTGAACAGGCCCATGTCCTCGTAGATGCGCGAGGTCTTCGGGTTGTAATTGCCGGTGCCGATGTGGTTGTAGATGCGCAGCCCCGAGTCCTCGCGGCGCACGACCTGCAGCAGCTTGCAGTGGGTCTTCAGCCCGACGAGGCCGTAGACGACGTGCACGCCGGCCTTCTCGAGCTTGCGCGCCCAGACGATGTTGTTCTGCTCGTCGAAGCGGGCCTTGATCTCGACGAGCGCGAGCACCTGCTTGCCGGCGTCGGCGGCCTTGATCAGCGCCGCGATGATCGGCGAGTCGCCCGAGGTGCGGTAGAGCGTCTGCTTGATCGCGAGCACGTCGGGGTCGTCGGCGGCCTGCTCGATGAACGCCTGCACGCTCGTCGAGAACGACTCGTACGGGTGCTGCACGAGCACGTCGCGCTCGGCGATCGCGCCGAACACGTCGGGCTCCTCGCGCGAGTCGGAGGTGCGGAACGCGGCCGCGGTGACTGGCACGTGCGGCGGGTACTTGAGGTCGGGCCGGTCGACGCCGCCGAGCGCGAACAGCGCGGTGAGGTCGAGCGGCCCCGAGAGCACCGTCACCTCGTCGTCGGTGATGTCGAGCTCGTCGATGAGGAGGTTGAGCGTCTCCTCGTCCATGTCGTCGGAGACCTCGAGGCGGATCGGCGGGCCGAAGCGGCGCCGCAGCAGCTCCTTCTCGAGCGCCTGCAGGAGGTTCTCGGTCTCGTCCTCCTCGATGTTCACGTCCTCGTTGCGGGTGATGCGGAAGGCGTGGTGGTCGATCACCCGCATGCCGGGGAAGAGCTCGTCGAGGTGCTCGGCGATGAGGTCCTCGAGCAGCAGGAAGTGGTGCTCGCCGTCGGGCGCGCGCAGCGGGTAGAGGCGGGGCAGCGTCGGCGGCACCTTGAGGCGGGCGAACTCGACCTTGTCGGTGATCGGGTGGTGCACCCGCACCGAGAGGTTGAGCGAGAGCCCCGAGATGTAGGGGAAGGGATGCGCCGGGTCGACCGCGAGCGGCGTGAGCACCGGGAAGATCTGGTTGCGGAACACCTCGCTGAGGTGCGCGCGGGCGCCCTCGTCGAGGTCGGCCCAGGCGCGGATGCGGATGCCCTCGGCCTCGAGCGCGGGGCGCACGTCGTCGTTGAACGCGGCCGCGTGCCGCAGCTGCAGCTCGCGCGCCTTCGTGCGGATCTCGGCGAGCTCCTGCGCGGCCGGCACGCCCGCCGGGGTCGGCACGGCGAGGCCGGTGTCGATGCGGCGCTTCAGGCCGGCGACGCGCACCATGAACCACTCGTCGAGGTTCGAGGGGAAGATCGCGAGGAAGTTCGCGCGCTCGAGCAGCGGCGTGTCGCGGTCCTCGCCGAGCTCGAGCACCCGCTGGTTGAACTCGAGCCAGCTCGACTCGCGGTCGATGTAGCGGTCGGGGCCGAGATCGGCGAGGTCGTCGTGCGTGCTGGTCATGCCGGGCATCCTCACAAGCCGGTGTGAACGGTCGATGGTCACCGCGGGCCGCGGTACTGCGCGTCGCGGGCGCGGTCGACGAAGCCGAGGCGGCGGTAGAGGGCCACGGCCCGCTCGTTGCCGCCGTCGACGTAGAGCACCGCCTCGTCGCCGCCGCGCTCGCGCAGCCGGCGCAGGCCCGCATCCATGAGCGTGCGGCCGTGGCCCGCGCCCGCGGCGTCGGGGTCGACGCCGACGACGTAGATCTCGTGCTCGCCGCCCGCGACCTTGCACCAGTTGTAGCCGATCATCCGCTCGTCGTCGTCGACGAGC
The DNA here is from genome assembly GCA_012719255.1 of Microbacteriaceae bacterium. Taxonomy (GTDB): domain Bacteria; phylum Actinomycetota; class Actinomycetes; order Actinomycetales; family Microbacteriaceae; genus Gulosibacter. Next base: position 7,220 of record JAAYAS010000252.1, read on the forward strand.
ACGAGGAAGTCGCCGGCGTCGAACCACGGCTGCGCCATCCGGTCGTCGAGGTCGGCGCGGCGCAGTCGGCCCTGCTCGGGGTGGTCGGCGAACACGCGCGCGTTGAGCGCGAGCCAGGCGTCGGCGTCGCGCTCGGGGTCGAACGCGCGGATGCGGGTGCCCGGCGCCGGGGCGGGCTCGGGCAGGGCGTCGTCGAGCGGCTTCGCGAGCACGAGCAGCGTGCGCACGAGCGCGTAGCCGCGGTTCGCGGCGAACACCCGCGCGGCCGGCAGGTCGCCGTGCGCCCACACCGTGACGGGCGCGCCCCCGGCGGCCCGCTCGAGGCCGTCGAGCAGCTCGTCGGCGACGCCGGCGCCGCGGGCGGTGGGGTGCACGGCGAGCTCGGCCTCGAGCTCGCCGTCGTCGAGCCGCTGGGCGAGCGCGAGGCCGACGAGCAGCCGCGCGCGGCGGCCGCTGTCGGGCAGCTCGGCCTCGCGGACGACGCTGAACGCGCGGCGCTCCTCGGGCCGGAGCATCGTCGCCTCGTTGAACGGCGCGACGCCGTCGACGGCGGCGACCGCGGCGGCGAAGTCGGGCAGCACCGCGGCGATCGCGGCGCCGTCGGGGTCCGGTTCGGGCCGCTCGTCGGCGGCGAAGATCTGCAGGATGGTCACGAGGCGGCCTCCTCCTCATCGGGGTGCTCGCGCGCGGCGCTCGGCACGCGGCGCAACTGGGGCACCGGCGGGGCGGCGTCGGCCCGCACGAGCCGGTAGCCGACGTTGCGGACGGTGCCGATCACGGTCTCCTGGTCGCCGAGCTTCGCGCGCAGCCGGCGCACGTGCACGTCGACGGTGCGCGTGCCGCCGTAGTAGTCGACGCCCCACACCTCGTCGAGCAGCCGGTCGCGGGTGAACACGACGTCGGGGTGGGCGGCGAGGTGGCGCAGCAGCTCGAACTCCTTGTAGGTGAGGTCGAGGGTGCGGCCGCGGAAGGTCGCCGCGTAGGTGTCCTCGTCGATGACGAGCTCGCCGACCCGCAGCGCGCCGCCGCGGGCGGGCGCGGCGACCGGCGGCGCGTGCAGCAGCCGGATGCGGGCGTCGACCTCGGCGGGGCCGGCGTCGCGGAGGATCACGTCGGCGAGGCCCCACTCGGGGGTGAGCGCCGGCAGCGCGCCCTCGGTGACGACGAGCAGCACCGGCGTCTGCGGCGCGGCGGTGCGCAGCAGCCGGCACAGCCGGCGGGCGCCGGCGAGGTCGGCGGCGCCGTCGAGCACGAACAGCTCGGCGTCGGCCGCGCGGGCGATGCCGGACGGATCGGGCGGCACGAGGCGCACCTCGTGACCGAGGAGGGCGAGCGCGGGGAGCGCCTCCTCGGCACCGCGGGCGCTGAACAGGGCGAGCGTCGACATCGTCGCCTCCTCTCCGCAGCCTGCCGACCATCGTAGCGAGCCGCCGGGCCCGTCCCGGGCGCATCGGGCAGAATGGGGGGATGCGCTCGGAACGGATCGGCACCGGCATCGTCTGGGGGGCCTCGCTGCTCGCCGCGGTGCTCATCGGCCTGCTCGCGGGCGACGACCGGCGGCTCGCCTGGGTGTCGATCGCGATGCTCATGCTCGTGTTCGTCGCGGCGATCGTGCATCTCGTGATCGCGAAGCCCGAGGGCTTCATCCACCGCATGACGGTGAGCCTCGGCGGCGCGGCGGTGGTGCTCACGGCGGCCTCGCTCGTGTTCCTGCTCACCGGCGCGCACGGCATCGTCGTCATCGGCGGCTGACCGGCGCGCCTCCGCTAGACTGGCGGCATGGATCTTCCCCTCTTCTTCGAGTACCTGTTCATGGCCCTCCTCGGCGGCGCGATGATCGGCATCATCAGCGTCTCGGCCGTGGTGCTCCGCCGCCTCTTCAAGGGGCAGGCGTAACCCACGCCCGGGGCTGACCGACGATGATCGGCATCCCGACCGGCCTCGCGCCCGAGCTCGTCCCACTCGCCTGGCTCATCGGCGAGTGGGAGGGCGACGGCATGGTCGAGTACGAGGTCGACGGCGAGGTGCGCCGTCACCCGTTCCGGCAGCGCGTCGAGTTCGCCGCCGGCGATCGGCCGTGGCTCGAGTACCGCGCCACGGCGTGGCTGCTGCCCGTCGACGACGGCGATGCGGCGACCGAGCACGACGCGCTCGGCCGCGTGCAGGTGCGCGCCGACCTCGCCGACGGCGGCGAACTCGAGCAGCTCTCCGCCGAGACCGGCTTCTGGCGCCTCGCCCGGCCCCGCACCGACGGCGACGTCGGGCCGGGCATGCTCCCCGCATCCGGCGACGCCCCGATGCCCGACGCCGACGCCGTCGAAACGCTCCGCAACGACGAGGGCGGCTTCGACCTCGAGGTGTCGATCGCGCATCCGACCGGCGTCGTCGAGCTCTACCTCGGCATGATCCGCGGCCCCCGCGTCGATCTCGCCACCGACGGCGTGCTCCGCAGCGGCGGCGCCGCCGACCACCGCGCCTCCACCCGCATGTACGGGCTCGTGCAGCAGCGGCTGTTCTGGGTGTGGGAGCTCGCCGCGCTCGGCGGCGGGCTCGCGACGCACGCCTCGGCCCAGCTCGAGCGGGTCGGCGGCGGCGTCCTCGAAGGATGATCCGATGACCACCCCGTTCCTGCGCCTCCCCGGCGCCGTCGCCGGCGTCGACCCCGATGCCGGCACCCCCGCCCACTACGGCCGCCCGCTGCCCGAGCAGCGCGAGCTCGACCGGGGCCGCGCGGTCGCCGACTGCGCGCAGCTCGGCGTCGTGCGCCTGCAGGGGCCCGACCGGCTCGAGTGGCTCGAGTCGCTCACCTCGCAGCTGCTGCCCGCGGGCGGCTGCGCCGAGACGCTGCTGCTGAGCCCGCAGGGCCGCATCGAGCACCAGCTGCTCGTCGTCGACGACGGCACCGCCGCCTTCGCCGTCGTCGAGCGCGGGCGCGTCGACGAGCTCGTCGCCTGGCTCACCCGGATGCGCTTCATGAAGCGCGTCGACATCGACGACGTCTCCGACGACCTCCACGTCGTCGCGACGATCGCGCCGAGCCTCGCCGACCCCGGCCTCGACCTCGGCGCGGCCGCACCGAACGGGTCGCCGCTCGTCTGGGTCGACCCCTGGCCGACCGGCGCGCCCGGCGGCGCGAGCTACGCGGCCGTCGCCGAGGATGCGCATCCCGGCCGGGCGTTCCGGCTGCGACTGCACCTGCTCGGCACCGACGAGTGGTTCGCGCTCGCCGCGCGGGTGCGCGCCGGCGAGCTGCCGGTCGCGGGCTCGCTCGCGCTCGAGGCGCTCCGCATCGCCGCCTGGCGGCCCCGCGCCGCCCGGGAGGTCGACGAGCGGGCGCTGCCGCACGAGCTCGACCTCCTCCGCAGCGCGGTGCACCTCGACAAGGGCTGCTACCGCGGGCAGGAGACCGTCGCGAAGGTCCACAACCTCGGCCACCCGCCGCGGCGGCTCGCGCTGCTCGACCTCGACGGCATGTCGGGCGCGCTGCCGGCGCCCGGCGCGCTCGTGCGCCTTGCCGCCGACCCCGACGGCCGGCCGGTGGGCCGGGTCACCTCGGCGGCGCTCCACTACGACGAGGGCCCGATCGCGCTCGCGCTGCTGAAGCGCGGCGCCGACCCCGCCGCGCCGCTGCTCGTCGACCTCGAGGGCGAGGGCGCCGAGGGCGGCCCCGATCGCCTCGACGCGAACCAGACGATGATCGTCCGCGCCGACGCCGGCGCGAACGTCGAGGTGCCCCGGGGGCTCCGCCGCCGGTAGGCCCGGCGCGGCGCCGCCCATGACGGATGTCATGCGCAGGAGGTGACCGGCGCCGCATCCGCCCGGCGCCCGGGCGCGGGATGCTCGGGGCATGAACGAGCCAGCCCTCCGCCTCCACCGGGTCGAGAAGACCTTCAACGCCCGCAGTGCGACGCCGGTGCGCGCCGTGCGCGGCATCGACCTCGAGATCGGCCGCGGCGAGATCGTCGCGTTCCTCGGCCCGAACGGCGCCGGCAAGACGACGACCCTCGACCTCGTGCTCGGGCTGTCGGAGCCGACCGCGGGCCGCGTCGAGGTGCTCGGCACGAGCCCGCGCGCGGCGGTCGCCGCCGGCCGCATCGCCGCCGTGCTGCAGACCGGGGGCCTCCTCGGCGATCTCACCGTCGGCGAGACGGTGCGGATGATCGCGAGCCTCTACCCCGATCCGCTCGACCCCCGCGAGGCGATGGCCCGCGCCGGCATCGAGCGGCTCGCCGGCCGGCGCGTGTCGAAGTGCTCGGGCGGTGAGCAGCAGCGGCTGCGGTTCGCGCTCGCGCTGCTGCCCGAGCCCGAGCTGCTCGTGCTCGACGAGCCGACCGCCGGCATGGACGTCAACGCCCGGCACGAGTTCTGGGCGACGATGCGCGACGAGGCCCGCGACGGCCGCACCGTCGTGTTCGCCACCCACTACCTGCAGGAGGCCGACGACTTCGCCGAGCGCATCGTGATGATCGCCGACGGCGGGCTCATCGCCGACGGCACCACCGCCGAGATCCGCGAGCTCGCCGGTGCGAAGCGCATCGCCGTCCGCTGGCCCGACGCGAGCGACGCCGACCTCGCCGCGATCCCCGGCGCGAGCGGCCTCGAGCGCAGCGGCGACCGCATCCGGTTCACCGCCGCCGACGCCGACGCCGCCGCCCGCCACCTGCTCACCGCCACCCCGGCCGCCGACCTCGAGGTGCGCACCGCGAGCCTCGACGACGCGTTCACGGCCCTCACCGCCGAAGGAGCCCGCGCATGACCGCCACCGCCCCCGCCACCGCCCGGCCCCGCCGCCGCGCCGGTCGCGTCGTCAACCCCGCCTACACGGGCTACGACCTGCGCCGGAATCTGCGGATGCTCACGAACCTCTTCTTCATCGTCGGGCTGCCGGTGACGATGTACCTGATCTTCGGTGCGAACTCCGAGTTCTCCGACTTCGAGCTGGAGAGCGGCCGCGGCAACGTCTCGGCGCAGATCATGGTGTCGATGGCGGTCTACGGCGCGATCACCGCGACCGTGAGCCTCGCCGGCTCGGCGGCGGTCGAGCTGCAGCAGGTCTGGGGTCGGCAGCTCGGCCTCACCCCGTTCACGCAGGCCGGCTACGTGCTATCGAAGGTCGTCGTCGCCCTCGTCTACGCGGCGCTGCCGATCATCGCCGTGTTCGCCGTCGGCGCGCTCACCGCCGCCCGCGTCGACGGGATGCTCTGGCTCGGGCTCGCCGGCCTCGCGCTCGCCGCCGCCGTGGTGTTCGCGCTCTACGGCCTGATGTTCGGGCTGCTCTTCCGCAGCGAGGCCGCCGTCGGCGCGGCGGGCGGCACCGTCGTCATCCTGATGTTCCTCGGCAACGCCTTCATGCCGCTGTCGGGATTCCTCCTCGACCTCTCGCCGTACACGCCGGTGTGGGGCGTCATGCAGTTCGCGAACTGGCCGCTCACCGAGGGGCTCCTGTTCGTCGGCACCGAGGGCGGCACCGTCCAGTACGAGCTGTGGCAGCCGGTCGCGAACCTGCTCGTCTGGGCCGCGGTGTTCGGCGCGGTCGCGCTCTGGGCGGCGCGCCGGCACACCGCCCGCAAGTAGGCTCGTCGCCATGCCCGTCCCGTCCGCTCGCGCGCCGCGGCCCGTCGCCGTCTGGTACACGGCGGTGTGGACGGTGTTCATCGCGGTGCCGATCGCGCTCATCCTCACGATCTCCGACGCCGACTGGATGTGGCGGGCGATCGGCATCGCCGCGAGCCTCGCGTTCGGCGTCGCCTGGGTGCGGGTCGTGCTGCGGCTCAGCGGCGGGCTCGAGACCGGCCAGTGGGCGCCGCGGGCGCCCGGGGCGGGGGAGCTCGCGCTCGCGCTGCTGCCGCTGGTCGGGCTCGCCGCGCTCGCGGTGCCGGCGATCGGCTCGGGCGCGAACGCGTTCGCGCCGTTCCTCGCCTCGGCGGTGCTGTTCGCGCTGCCGCTGCGGCCCGGGCTCATCGCCACCGCCGTGCTCGTCATCGGCATGGCGACCTGGACGATGCTCGAGGCCGGCACGCCCTTCGCGCCGCAGTTCATCGGCCCGGTCGTCGGCATCGGCTTCATCGTGTTCGGCCGCGTCATCGCCGGCATGACCGAGCGCGAGGAGCGCGCCCGGCTCGAGCTCGCGGCGGTGCACGAGCGCGAGGAGATCTCGCGCGACATCCACGACATCCTCGGCCACACGCTCACCGTCGTCGCGCTGAAGTCGCAGCTCGCCCGCCGCACCGCGCGCAGCGACCCCGACCGCGCCGAGGCCGAGCTCGACGAGGTGCTGCGGCTCACGCAGACCGCGCTCGACGACGTGCGCGCCACCGTCGGCCGGCTGCGCACCCCCGATCTCGCCGCGCAGGTCGAGGCCGCCCGGCTCGCGCTCGCCGACGCGGGCGTCGACGTCGTCGTGCGCGGCGACTGGACGCCCCTCGACCCCTCCCGCCGGGCGCTCGCGGCCTGGGCGGTGCGCGAGGCGACGACGAACATCCTCCGCCACGCGAGTGCCGCCGAGTGCGCGCTCGTGTTCTCGGCCGCCGGCGTCGAGATCGTCGACGACGGCGTCGGCATCGCGGATGCGGGGGAGGGGCACGGCCTCACCGGCCTGCGCCGCCGGGTCGCCGACTCGGGCGGCGAGCTCGTCGTCGAGCCGGTCGCCGGCGGCGGCACGCGCGTGGAGGTGCGCTTCCGATGATCCGACTGCTGCTCGCCGACGACCAGGACCTCGTGCGCGGGGCGCTCGCGGCGCTGCTCGAACTCGAGCCCGACCTCGAGGTGGTCGCCCAGACCGGCCGCGGCGACGAGGTCGTCGCGCTCGCGCTCGAGGGCGCGGTCGACGTGGCCCTCCTCGACATCGAGATGCCGGGGATGACCGGCATCGACGCGGCGGCGGCGCTGCGCGAGGCGGCGCCGGAGGTGCGCGCGCTCATCGTCACCACCTTCGGCCGGCCCGGCTACCTGCGCCGGGCGATGGATGCGGGGGCCGCCGGCTTCGTCGTCAAGGACGCCCCGGCCGAGCGGCTCGCCGAGGCCGTGCGGCGGGTGCACGCCGGCGGCCGGGTGATCGACCCGCAGCTCGCCGCCGAGTCGCTGTCGATCGGCGAGTCGCCGCTCACCGACCGCGAGCGGGAGGTGCTGCGCGAGTCGGCCGACGGCGCGAGCGTGCGCGAGGTCGCCCGCCGCCTGCACCTCTCGGAGGGCACGGTGCGCAACCACCTCTCGGCGGCGATCGGCAAGACGGGGGCGCGGAACCGGGTCGAGGCGGCCCGCCTC